>JAADGW010000070.1 GCA_013152145.1 Deltaproteobacteria bacterium | reverse complement strand
CTATCTGGTGGTGGAATATTACTGTGTGATCAAGGAGTGCGATTGTCGTCAGGTGCTTCTCGACGTTATCAGTGATAAGGGCCGGCGCGTAGCGGCCCTCGATTTTCCCCTTGATATTGACAATCCTTTTATCGGACCGGCTCTCAATCAGTCGGTAAAGCAGTCGGCCGGGGCGGAGGATCTGCTGCAGATTCTGATCGATGTTCTCAATGACGACCCCGACTGGTACAAAGGGATGTGTCGCCGTTACCGGGCGGTGCGGAAAAAAATAGACGGCGTTGCCTATCAGGGCGCCCCTTTCCCGAAGCCGGGGGTGATCGGCGATTCGCCGGATGATTCCCGGTTTGACCCGGAGGCATTGTTGCAGGAGCTCGAGGGCCTGTTCCCTGAGGGAGAGAACCGCCAGAAAAAGTCCAGAATCGACCCGCGCCAGCAGAAGCTGTTCGCGGAAGATTTTGCCGCTCCCGAACTTTCGATGATGGCGGAGCTGGTCGATAAATATCGACGCCGGGGTCCGGAAAATCACGATGATCATCAAGAGCGACAGCAGCAGTTGCGCGGTCTCCTGTATCGATATGAGCCTGCGGCTGAAGAACTGACAGAATCACTGATTGAACTGTTTTTCGGTGAAGATGACCCGGGTGTCGATGCGACATTACGGTTGTTGGCCGATGCTCTGGAGATTCTGCGCACCGATCTGGAACGAAAGCGGCCGGAATCGGTGGCGCAGATGAAACACTGGCAGTTGACCCTGGCGAAACAGATTTTTGCCGAGGGTGTCGATTTCGAGCTGGGCGCCGAAGTGACCAGGGTGCTGCTCGACTCCAGGGTTGAAATTCTGCCGGAATTGCACGAGGCGAACAGCCGGCGGATGGTTTCCGGACTGGAGCAGGCGGATCTACCGGAGTTTTCTCCCGAACAGGCGCTGGAGGAGCTGCTCGCCAGTCTGGAGGAGTTGGAGATCAATTCTTCCTTTGAACTGGTCGATGCGTTGTTGCAGATGCTGGCTATCGGTGCGGCAGATATTCAGGTCGCCCTGTGCTCCCACCTGTTCTTTGCCAAAGCGCCGATTGCCCGCAATGCGGCGGTGCTGATGTTGTTCCATCCTGCCGAAAATGTCCGGGCGGGGGTCGCAGAATTTCTGGCCCAGGTGGATGGAGACGCCTTCACCCCGGAATCGCTACGCCGCCTGATCCTGTCGCGTAACTGGTTTCCTGAGCCGCTGCGGGAAAATATCGACCGGGCGATTGCCAATGCCCGCCGGGCGCGAATCGACTGTGCTCCGTTACCGCAGAAAGGAAAAAAGCGGGTGTACGCGAGTGCGATCGATGGAGCGGGGGCTCAGTCGTTACAGATCATCCTTCCGCAGGGCAAAGGTTATCTCAGCTGCTCAATCATGCTCAAAAAGGGCTTTGGTGTCGCCGATTCCTTCCTGATGCCCTTTCCCGATAAGCGCGAGTTGAACCGGTTTCTGCGGATGATGAGCCAGGAGACCGGCGGGATCGAGATGACGACCGATTATGCTGATCGCTGTCTGTGCCGCGGCCTTGCCGACGGAACCGACGCCGGCAAGGTGCCCGGCCACTGGCTGATCGCCATCGCGGAGCAGCTCGGCTGCGATCAATGGAAGGCGATCCGGTTTGACCCGCAGCAGGAATTGGCAAGGCTTCGCGATGAGTTACAGGCCAAGGGAGGACAACTCCTGACGGAAACAGTTCGTCGCAAGGCCTTCAGGAACTCTGCCGAGTGGCCCGAACAGCTGACGTTTGCCTATAGCTGGTTTGAGGATGATGTCGCGGTCGATAGAGAACTTGAGGCTATATTGTCCAAAAGGGGGCGTATCGATCCGATGGCACCGATCATTGCTCTGCTGGACAAAATCCTGGAACCACGGCGGGAAATCTGGCTGGAGCGATTGGTGCTGACGGCGGGCTGGCTGAAAAAAGCCAAAAAGCCACCGGTTCCCTGGCCGCAGATGTTTCATCTCGCCGAGGCGGTTGCTGATAAAACTTTGCCGCTCAAAGAAATTCCATTGATGATCGCCATCGCCGAAAACAGTCTCGGGGCCTTTATGGGTCGCAAGGTCGAAGCGGAGGATCTGGTTTGATGCTTGTTGATGCCGGCCGGAAAATCACCTCCGCTCCACCGCTCGATCAGGCTGAGGCTCTCCGGCTATTGACCGAAGCCGATCTGCTCGAAGTCGGCAAACTGGCCGACGGCATCCGTCGCGTGAAGCACCCGCACAACCGGGTGACCTTTGTTATCGATCGCAATGTTAATTACACCAACATCTGTGAATCGAAGTGCAGGTTCTGCGCGTTCTACCGCAATGCTGATGCGGCTGATGCCTACCTGCTCGATTACGACACCATCTTCGCCAAGGTGCAGGAACTGGTCGACCATGACGGCACTCAGTTGCTGATGCAGGGGGGCTTGCATCCGACTTTGCAGATCGACTGGTTCGAAGAACTGTTCCGGCAGTTGCAGCAGCGCTTTCCGCAGCTGCAGATCCATTCGTTGTCTCCGGCCGAGGTGACCCATGTCGCCCGGCTTTCCGGGCTGTCGATGCCGGAATGTCTGCGTCGGCTGCAGGCGGCCGGACTCGACTCGGTGCCGGGTGGGGGTGCTGAGGTACTGGTCGATACGGTGCGCCAGGAGATTTCACCGAACAAGATCGGCTGGCGGCAGTGGGCGCAGGTGATGGAAGAGGCGCATCGGTTGGGGATGCGCACCACCGCGACGATGATGTTCGGCAGCCGGGAAAGGCCGCAAGATATCGTCGAACACCTGTTCCGCATCCGCGAGATTCAAGCCAAAACCGGCGGCTTCACCGCTTTTATCCCCTGGACCTTTCAGCCGGACAACACCGAGCTGGGCGGTGAGACCGCCAGCGGCGTCGAGTACCTGAAGGTGCTGTCGCTGTCGCGCATTATTCTCGATAACGTTGAGAACATTCAGGCCAGCTGGGTGACGCAAGGGGCACGGATGGCGCAGGTGGCGCTCTTTTTCGGTGCCAACGATCTGGGCGGTACCATGCTCGAAGAGAACGTGGTTGCCGCCGCCGGGATCTCCTTTCGCATGTCCCGCGAAGAAATTGTCGAACTGGCTCGTGGCGCTGGCTTTATCCCGGCGCGGCGGACGACGGAATATCAGATTTTAGAGGAATATTGAGATGCTCCCGTTACGCAAAAATATTGCCGAAATGACCGGCTATGTGCCTGGTTTCCAGCCGCAGGAGAAGGGCTGGACCAAGCTGAACACTAACGAAAATCCCCACCCGCCATCCCCCAAGGTGGTGGCGGCAATTGCTGCGGAAATGGCGAATGGTGGTGAGAAGCTGCGCAAGTACCCGGATGCCGGAAGTCGGCAGGCGCGGGCGGCGGCTGCCGAGCTGTACGGCGTCGACCCCGAATGGGTGATCATGGCCAACGGTTCGGATGAACTGCTCAATAATCTGATCCGCGCTTTTGCCGGGGAGGGGGAGGAGATCGCCTACGTTCATCCCTCCTATTCCTATTATGCGACGCTGGCGGAAATTCAGGGCGCCGAGATCCGGACGTTTGGCCTGACGGAGGATTTCCGGATCGCCGATTTTCCGGAGCGCTATATGGGGAAGATTTTTTTTCTGGCCAGCCCTAATGCCCCGCTCGGGTTCATGTTTGATAATGATTACATCGAAGAACTGGCCGGGCGCTGTGCCGGGGTGCTGGTGGTTGACGAGGCCTATGTCGATTTTGCCGACGGCAGCGCTATGGCCCTGGTGAAAAAACACGAAAATATTGTCATTACCCGAACTTTTTCAAAAAGCTATTCCCTGGCCGGAATGCGGCTGGGGCTGGCGGTGGCGCGGCCCGAAGTGATTCAGGCATTGGATAAGATCCGCGACCATTATCATCTCGATCGACTGGCGCTGGTCGCGGCGGCGGCGGCGCTCAAAGATCAGGAACATCTCGAACTGAACATCGCCAGAATCCGGATTGTGCGCGATTATTTCAGTAATGAAAATCGGTTATCGGGTGATCCCTTCACACGGCAATTTTATTTTTGCCAGCCCACCGGATGGTGACGGAAAACGGGTTTATGATGCGCTGTTTGCGCGCAAAATCCTGGTCCGTTATTTCTCCGATCCGCTGCTCAAGCATGGGCTGCGCATCTCCATCGGCACCCATGATGAAATGCTCCGGACCCTGGAGGCGCTGCGCGAGATTGGCTGAACTGCCGTTCCCGGTAACGAGGGTTGCCACCTGCCTGCTTGACTGGTACGGTCGGGCAGGACGTGAGCTGCCTTGGCGCAACACCCGCGATCCCTACCCGATCTGGCTGGCGGAGGTGATGCTGCAGCAAACCACTGTGGCGACGGTGATCGGTTATTATCAGCGTTTTCTGGAGAGCTTTCCGCGCGTCGAACAGCTGGCCGTCGCCCCACTGGAGGCGGTGATCGACCTCTGGGCCGGGCTCGGTTACTACGCTCGCGCGCGTAATCTGCATGCGGCGGCAAAAATGCTGGTCGAAGAGTTCGGTGGCCAATTCCCACGGACGGTTGAGGAGCTGCAGCGGCTGCCGGGGGTGGGACGTTCTACGGCCGGGGCGATTGCCGCGCTGGCATTTGAACAACGGGCTGCGATTCTCGACGGTAACGTGCGGCGAATCTTTTGTCGGCTGTTCGCCCTGCAGCAACCACCCCGGTCGACCGCGGCGGAAAAGCAGCTCTGGCGCTGGGCAGAGGCGTTGACCCCACAACAGGATATCCATAATTATACCCAGGCAATTATGGACCTGGGCGCAACCGTCTGTCTGCCGCGCAAACCGCGCTGCGAAGAGTGTCCGATCGCTTCGCTCTGTCAGGCGCGCAACCTCGGGCTGGAACAGCAGCTGCCGCTGAAGCAGCAATCTAAACCACCGGCAACCCGCAGAGAAGCGGCGTTGCTGCTGGAAAACCGGGGGCGCTACCTGGTCCGGCGGAGACCGGCCAGCGGTCTGCTCGGGGGGCTCTGGGAGTTTCCGACGGTCTGCCTGACCGCGGACGAGGATGCGGCATCAAAGTTACGCTGGCTGATGAGGGATTTTTCCGTTTCCGGTGAACCGCGACAGCTCGGCAGTATCACCCATATTTACAGTCATTTCCGCCTGCAACTGGAACTCTATCAACTGTCGGTTGCCGATCTGCCACAGGTTGCAGAAGTGGAAAATAACTGGTGTGCCTTGGAATCATTATCGCAATTGGCGCTGCATGGCGCCCATAAAAAGGCCCTGCTTGAATTACCGGACTCTGGAGAATAAATGCCGTTACCAACAATTTTGACCACCACCGAACAGATCGCCGAATTTTCCGCAGAATTGGAAAAATATCCGGTGATTGCCGTCGACCTTGAAGCCGATTCAATGCACAATTATCAGGAAAAGGTCTGCCTGCTGCAGTTTTCCACCCCAGATCAGACGCTGTTGATCGATCCACTGGCGGGTGCTGACCTGACAGTGCTCAAACCGGTGCTGGCCGATCCGCAGGTGCGCAAAATTTTTCATGCCGCCGATTACGATATCCGTTGTCTGGCCCGTGATTTCAATATCGAAATCAACGGCTTGTTTGACACCATGATTTCCAGCCAGTTTCTCGGCGAGGAGAGGTTCGGTCTGGCGGATGTCCTGCGAAAATATTTTGCGGTTGAGCTGGATAAACAGTACCAGCGGGCCGACTGGTCGAGGCGGCCGTTGAGTGAAGGGATGATCCGCTATGCCGCCGCAGATACCACTCATCTGCACCGGTTGGTGGAGATTTTCGAACAGAAACTGGTCGAAAAGGGGCGGCTTGATTGGGTACAAGAGGAGTTTTCATTACTCGAAAAGGTTCGTTTTACTCTGCACGAGGGGCCGTTTTTTTTGCGGTTCAAAGGCGCCGGGACTCTCGACCGGCGGCAGTTGGCGGTGCTGGAGAAGCTGTTACAGTGGCGGGATAGCGAGGCCCGACGGCGTGATTGCCCACTCTACAAGGTGCTGGGCAACAAGTCTTTACTGCATCTGGCCAGGTTGCAGCCGACCGGATGGGAGGTATTGCAGGAGGTCGAAGGCTTGTCTCCGCGCTTGATCGAACGTTACGGGGGACAGCTGCTGCAGGCCGTCAGCGAAGCCCTCGGTCTGCCGGAGACAGACCTGCCGGTCTATCCACGCGGGGAACGACGGACCAAAGATCCCCAGGTTGAAAAACGGATGCTCCGGTTAAAAGACTGGCGCAAAAAAATGGCGGTGAAGCTGGAACTCGATCCGGGGGTGTTGATTAATAACGCCCTGCTGGACGAACTTGCCCGCAAGCAGCCGCGCAGTGAGCAGGAGTTGGCCGGGATCGGGTTGTTGAAAAACTGGCAACGCAATATTCTGGGTGAGGGAATTCTGCGAACGTTGAATTGACGGAACAGATAAATGGTTTGTAACTATTCAGCAACGCGATGGATGACCTCGGGGTACCCACTCCAAGGGCCGCATGAACCCATCCCTGGGGCTTGACTGTCGCCATCCAGACGACAGACACCCTTGAAGTTGGCACCCCGAGGTCATCTGGCTGAATAGTTACGATGGTTTTTGATCTGGAAACTGACAATTTTCTCGGGACCCATTTGACAAAAAAATATGGAGTGCTATTTGTTTATTGGAAGTTTGTCAGACTTGGCACGGGCCTGTTGTCGAAATCTGAAGAACGCTCCATATCCGGTAGTTTTTGAATAACGGCCCTGCTTGTTCTTAATTTTTCATAAATCTGCCTTCGAACAGCCGATTTTTTGCGGCTGTTCGTCGTGTCTGACAAGTGCATCGCCGGAGGATATGCAAGCTGACTTTTTTCGCTTATTCTTCACCACACACAAATCAGACAGGGGGGGAGACGTGAAGTCAGTTGTTTCCAATTTCGGTATCAGCGCCAAGCTGATGGGTCTTATCGGTATCATCGTCTTTACCACCATCGCCATTGTCTTCTCAGCAGTTTTTGTTCTCAAAGGGTTGGAGGACGACAGCCGCATCGTCAACATCGCCGGGCGGCAACGGATGCTGACGCAAAAGATGTCCAAAGAATCTCTGGCTATCGCTGCCGGCATCGACATCAAGACCAACAAGGCGGCGTTGCAAAAAACCTATCAACTTTTCGACCGGTCACATAACGGCCTGATTAAAGGCAATCGGGAGTTAGGCTTGCCGCCGACCACCGATCCGGCCAGCAAGAAACAGATGCTGTATGTCGACGGTCTCTGGAAGGTCTTTTCCAACAACATCCGCACGATTATCAACGAACCGAGAGACTCTGCCGCATTCAACCAGGCGATCACCGCCCTGCTGGCAACCAACATCACACTGCTTAAAGAGATGAATAAAGCGGTCGGTCTGTATGAGGTCTGGAGTACAGGGAAAATCGAACTGCTCAAAGGTTTTCTTTATGCCGGCGTTGTTGTCACACTGCTGGTGGCAGCGTTCTGCTGGGCGGTGATTTCGCGGAAAATTGCCAAACCGATTCAACGGGTGAGCGGTGTTTTACAAGAAATGGAAAGGGGTCGCTTCACCCACCGCCTTAACTTGGTCCGCGAAGATGAAATCGGTCAGATGGCCAGAAGCATGGATGCCCTGGCCGACAGCCTGCAGAATGAAATTACCGATTCACTGCAACGGCTGGCCAACGGTGATTTAACCTTTGAAGTGACCCCGCGGGACGAACAGGATCTGCTGCGCGGCGCCCTGGCCAAGCTCGGCTCGGACCTGAGTCATCTGGTTTCCAATATTCAGGCCGCCGGGCATGAACTTGCCGCCGGAAGCGATCAGGTTTCCAATGCAAGTCAGGAGCTCTCGCAGAGAGCGACCACCTCTGCCGCCTCCTTGCAGGAGTTAACCAGTTCAATGACTCAGCTGGCGGCGCAAACGAAACTCAATGCCGAAAATGCCGAACAGGCCAACCAGATTTCGTCGGCGGCAAAGACCGCAGCGGAAAAAGGGAATGACCGGATGCAGGAAATGGTCTCGGCCATGCGCGAAATCAATGAAGCCGGCCAGGACATCAATAAGATTATCAAGGTTATTGATGAAATTGCTTTCCAGACCAATCTGCTTGCTCTGAACGCGGCTGTCGAGGCCGCCCGTGCGGGGCAGCACGGCAAGGGGTTTGCCGTGGTTGCCGAGGAGGTGCGCAATCTGGCCGCACGGAGTGCCAAGGCGGCCAAAGAGACGGCTGACCTGATTGAAGGTTCGGTACAAAAGGCCGAAAGCGGTGCCGGGATTGCCGATACAACGGCAGAAGCCCTGAAGGAAATTGTTGTGAGCATCTCGCAGGCAACCGAACTGGTCGCCGAAATTGCCGTGGCCAGTAAAAAACAGACCCAGGGGATTACCGAAATCAGCAAGGGGCTCGATCAGATCGACGGGGTCATTCAAATGAATACGGCCAGTGCCGAGGAGGGCGCCGCAACAGCGGAACAGCTTTCCAGCCAATCGGATCAGCTGCACTACATGCTGGAGCGATTCCAGGTTAAAAAACAGCAGACAGCGCTAGCTGAATTACCTGAATCTTAGCTTCCGCAATGGATTGATAAAAACTGACGGGTTATTGTAACTATTCAGCAGCGCGGTGGATGGCCTCGCGCTGCCCTAGCCGGGGCGATTCAGTATCGGGAGCTGGATCGGAAGTTGGGGTGGGCTGGGATTGGTGACATTCCGGGGTGTTGCCGACAGCGTTTTATGTCAGGTAGTTTGCGAGATAACTTGACGACATGAGTTTTAATTCTGCGATGATTCCAGCCTCTGCCCGTTTGTTCTTTTTACCCTTCAAATACGCAAGGTCATAGGTTGCTGCGGCTGCCGTCAGAAACGTTCCTGCCACGTGAAATAACTGTTCTTTCGAGACCTTTACCCCTCTTTCAATAATTGCCTCGACGATTAACTCTGAAAGTTCCCGAACAAGTTTCTTTTCGATTGCACGTAGCTCAGGAGCTGCCTGCATGGCCCTGCGGATCGCGATAAAACCATCCTGCTGCTGAGCTGCGTTAACGTAATTGTCGATACTGGCACAAATGATCGCCTGCCATTCCTTCGTGGGATCGGCGAGATCACTGAAAATTGCCAAGGCCGCTTTCATGTGTTTTGCATGCTCTTGCACCAGAGCCCTGAGTATCGCCAGTTTATTCGGAAAATAGCGGTAAATTGTCCCGACCCGCAACGCAGCACGATCGGCAAGCAGGTTGGTGTTGAACCCGTCAAGCCCCACTTCGTCCAACAATTGAGCTGAAGTATTCAAAATATGCCTGACGGTTTCTTCCGCGCGCTTTTGCGCGGGAACCATCCGTGGGTGCAGATCGGTATCTGTCACAATAAATTTCCTTCTGCGGCTTTTCCTTTGGTTCATAAATAAAAGGCCTGAACCTCATTCATGCCACAATGATTTCGCCAAAAAATACAATAACAACAGGAAGTTTCAAGCCATATTGCATTGTAGCACTGTTCTTTTAGTTTTAAAAATCAAATTAAAATTATCTGTTTCCACTTGTGCTGAAAAATCTCTCCCCCCCTGTCTATTCCAGATAAATTTTTCACAGATCGGCAACTGATAGAGGTAAAATGGTTGTAACTATTCAGCGGTGCGATGGATGGCCTCACGCTGCTCACTCCAGAACCCTAAGTCGTTAGCCAGCGAGGCTTTGGGGGGCGTATCTCTTGGTGCTCTTGGCGACTTGGTGGCAATCAGCCTTTGTTTTAGAACCGTTTTTTATTGACATCATAGCAGACCGCCGTTTACGGTAAAAAACGAGTATATGCTCACTTATGTCATATTCAAATTTCTATTGTGGATAATCGCAGATCCTCGCTGCCGGCTTTTCATGGCTCAAGTCCAGCTATTTGCTCAAGTCCGGCGATAAGTGGACCTGCTCACAGGCCATGACAGAATTATTAAGCGGGGTTCGTTGGCACAAAACTTCAGCACAAGGAGCTATCTATCATGTTTGAACTGAACGATGAACAGCGA
>JAADGW010000069.1:4786-10478 GCA_013152145.1 Deltaproteobacteria bacterium | reverse complement strand
CCCGACCTGATCCCGGCCCGTTATCAGGCCGAAGGGGTGGTTGAAGAATTGCTGGCGCAGGGAGTGAGCGGCAAACGCTTTCTCTATCCGCGCGCCAGAGTCGTCCGGCCGCTGATCATCGACAGTCTGCAGGCCGCCGGGGCCGAAGTGGTTGCGCCCGTTGCGTATCAGACCGTCCGTCCGCGCGGCAAAGAAGAGCTGATCCGCCACCTGCTGGCAGCAGGTGAACTGGACGCGATCTGCTTCAGCTCCTCGTCGACCTTCGACAACCTGCTGGCGATGTTCGGCGATGAACTGCAACAGCTGCAGGGTCGCGCCGCATTTTTCTCGATCGGTCCGATAACCTCCAAAACCATCCGCCAGCATGGTTTCGAGGTGGCGCTGGAAGCCGAAAAGTCGACCCTCGACGACCTGGTTGCCGCGATGCTGGAATATTATAAATCCCCTACGGAACAACCGGACACCAAACCTTCCTGACAAAGGAGTCGCACATGTAT
Source organism: Deltaproteobacteria bacterium (assembly GCA_013152145.1). Lineage (GTDB taxonomy): Bacteria > Desulfobacterota > Desulfuromonadia > Desulfuromonadales > Geopsychrobacteraceae > Malonomonas. The sequence continues at coordinate 9,981 of JAADGW010000069.1, read as the reverse complement.
TTCCCCAGTTATCGTCCCCGCCGTCTGCGGCGTAATGCCAATATTCGTCGGATGGTGCGTGAAACTTATCTGCATGTTGAAGATCTGATCTATCCGATGTTCAGCGCCTTCGGCGAGAAGATCAAAAAAGAGATCGTGTCGATGCCGGGTATCTATCAGCAGTCGATCGAGAATATCGTCGCCGAAGCCAAAGAGGTGCATGCGCTCGGTATCCCGGCAGTGATCCTGTTCGGTATTCCGGAAGCAAAGGACGCGGTCGGCAGTGATGCCTACTGCGAGACCGGCATCATCCAGAACACGATCCGCGCCATTAAAGAGGCGGTTCCTGAGCTGACGGTGATTACCGATGTCTGCATGTGCGAGTACACCGACCACGGTCACTGCGGGATCATCAAAAACGAGGATGTTGATAACGATGCCACCCTGGAGCTGCTGGCCAGAGAAGCGCTTTCGCATGCACAGGCCGGGGCCGATATCGTCGCTCCGTCCGATATGATGGACGGCCGGGTGGCGGCGATCCGCGATATTCTGGACGAGAACGGTTTTGAGCAGATTCCGGTGATGAGTTACGCCGTCAAATACGCCAGCGCCTACTATGGTCCGTTCCGCGACGCCGCCGAAAGTACCCCGCAGTTCGGTGACCGGCATTCCTACCAGATGGACCCGGCCAATCGCCTGGAGGCGCTGCGCGAGGCACATCAGGATGTCGCCGAGGGGGCTGATTTTCTGATGGTCAAACCGGCGCTGGCGTATCTGGATGTCTTGCGCGAGGTGAAGGATAACTTCGACCTGCCGCTGGTTGCCTACAACGTCTCCGGCGAATACTCGATGATCAAAGCCGCCGCTGAAAAGGGCTGGATCGATGGTGACCGGGTGATGATGGAAACCCTGCTCGGCATGAAACGTGCCGGAGCCGATCTGATTATCACCTATCACGCCAAAGAAGCGGCACAGCTGCTGAAGAGCTGAATTCTCTTACCCACTTCAAGGCCATCTGGCTGAACAGCTTACTCCGCAGCAGAGGTTTACGAATTATTTCATGTCCGATTATTTTATCGATACCCTGCCGAACGGTGTTCGCCTGGTGACCGTGCCGATGCCGCAGCTGCACGCGGCAGAGCTGGTCTGTTATCTGGCGGTCGGCGGACGTCATGAACCGCTGGAGCTGTCCGGGATTTCCCATTTTCTCGAGCATATGATTTTCCGCGGCACCGCCGACTATGCGACCAGTACCGATCTGGAGCGCGCCTTCGAGGCGCTCGGTGGGGCGGTCAATGCTTCGACCGATGCCGAAAATACCTGTTTTCATTCCAGGTTGCACCCCGATTACCTGGCCGAGGGGGTGGCGCTGTTCGCTTCGATGTTGCGCCGACCACTGTTCAGGGATATCGACGTCGAGCGGCGGATCATCCTGGAAGAGGCGCGCGAGGATTATAACGAGCAGGGTGTCCAGGTCAATCTGGATAATCTGATGGTTGCTCTGCTCTGGCCCGATCACCCTCTCGGTAAATCGCTGATCGGTACCCCGGAAAGCCTGAATCGGATCGATCGGACCGCCCTCGAGGATTATTATCGCCGCTGGTATGTACCGCAAAATCTGGTGATCTGCGCCTGCGGTCGGGTTGATCGCAGCCGGTTTCGAGGGCAGGTCGAGGCTGAGTTTGCCGATTGGAGCGCCGGGCCGGTCGATGTTGCTTTGCCGGCGCCGCAGATCGATTCGAGTGGTCCACAAGCACAATGGGTCAGCGATTCTGATTCACAGATCGCTTTGCAGCTGGCGTTCCCGCTGGCCGGGCGGCAGGACCCGCGGACTCTGCCGTTACGCCTGCTGCGCCGGCTGCTCTCCTGGGGGGGAGGGGCGCGGTTGACACAGCGATTGCGGGAAGAGTTGGGGCTGACTTATGCGGTCGAGGCCAATTGTTCGATGCTTACCGATACCGGTTACCTGGCGATCGACCTGGCCGTGGCCCCGGAGAACCTGCCGCAGGCAGTGGCAGAATTGTTGAACGTCCTCAGGGACTTGCGTGACCAGCCGGTCCCGGCCGAAGAGCTGGCGGCGACGGTGCGCAGTTATCTGTTCGATCTTGATTTTACCTGCGATCAGACCGAAGCTCTGGCAGTACGCTACGGTTGGGGGTTGCAGTCGAACTATCTACGCACCCTGACACAGGATCGCAACGAATTGCAGCAGCTGACCGCTGAGCGGTTGCAGCAGGTGGCCGGGGAGCTGTTTTGCCGCGATGCCCTGAAGCTGGTGGTCGTCGGCCCCTGGTCCGAGGCCGACAAGCAGGTTATTGAACAGCTGTTGGAAAAATTCTGATCAGCTCACCCGGATCGTTTTGTAGAGAAAATTTTTGAAACGGAAGAAGCTTTTGCGCCCTTCCTCCGAGCTGTCCAGCGGGTCGCAGGCGCGTAACCGGCGGGCCAGTTTCGGCATGTTGTTGGCTCCCTGACGACGTGTTTCCTCGATCACCTTCAACACCACCTCGCGGGTAATTTCCTTCTGCGAATAGGGCTGGTAAATTGCCTGCCAGAAGTCCTGCTGCCGGGTGCCGATCTTCTGTAGTATCCCATCACTTATCTGTTTTTCCAGCCGCTCTCGACTGCCGGCGGAAAAGCTTCTGCTGTGTGGTTGCAGCGCATTTTCGATCTCTTCGGCGCAGATGACCTGGCCTTTTCGGAACAGCATGGCGCGCAGCAGGATGCTGCGCAGCTCGCGCATGTTGCCACTGTAATGATGCTGTGATAACAGTTGTTTGGCTTGCCGACTGAGGGTCGGCGCCTCTTCACTGCCCTGTTCCGGGCGTTGGTAGACCTGAAACAGTCTGCCGAGAAAGTGCACCGCCAGATCGGGGATGTCTTCGCGCCGTTCGTTAAGCGAGGGAACTTCGATGATCAGCTCCGACAGCCGATGGTAGAGGTCTTCGCGGAATTTGTCTTCGGCGATCAGCTGGCGCAGGTCCCGGTTGGTCCCGGCCACCAGCAGGGTCTGTGAGTGCCGGGTGATATTCTCCCCGAGTCGGACGAATTCACCGCTGTCGAGAAAGCGCAACAGCTGGACCTGGGTCTTCGGGTCGGCGTCACCGATTTCATCAAGAAAAACCACCCCGCCGGCGGCTTCTTCGAGGATGCCGCGGCGGTCGGCATGGGCCCCGGTAAAGGCACCGCGTTTGTGACCGAACAGCTCGGAATAGGTCAGCTCGCCGCTGTAGGCGGCAATGTTGGTTTTTTTCAGCGGCAGTGTGCCTTGTCCGGGCAGCAGTTCCCGATAAATCCGGTTGAGTTGGGTGAACAGGTTGTTGAACAGAAACTCTTTTCCCGCTCCGGTTTCACCAGTAATCAGAATCGACGGCAGGCCGAGAAATTCTCCCTGATCTTTGCTGTCGGCCTTCTTCCACGTTGCCAGCCGCTGGCAGAGCGGCGGCGTAATCCGCTGAATGGTTTCGATGATGGTCTGGGCTTTCTGCGAATTGCCGATGATGTTGCCGAGCCGGTACGAGGAGATGTTCGGATCTTTGTAGTCGACATCCTGCCGCAACCGGTCGATTTCACTGGTGAGCTGGTCAATTTTCTGCAGGGTTGCCAGGTGGTGGCCGATCATCCGTTCGATAATCAGCAGAATACGGCGATGTTCGCCGGTAAAATAGTGCGGCCGGCGACTGTCGAGGCAGATGACCGCCAGGACGTCCTCATCATAAATCACCGGCACGGCAATCTCACTGCGGATCGCTTCGGTTACCTGCAGGTAAAATCCCTTGGTAGCCGACCGGTCGTGGGTGTCGGGCAGGATGGCCGGTTTTCCCGAGGCGACGACCGAACCGGTCAGGCTGCGCTGATCTTCCGGCAGCTCCGGTCCACCGACCCGGATCGGCGGGATATATTTTTTCAACCATTCCTTGTTCTTCGCTCCGATCAGATTGCCGTGCTTGTCCTCGACCAGCAGCCAGCGATCCCCTTCCTGCTTGCGGACCAGCGCAATGCTGCCGGTATCGGCTCCGATCAGTTGTGTGGCCTTCGACAGCACCCGGCGCAGAAAAGGCTGTAACCCGTCGCTCGACTGCTGCAGCAGGTCACCGATCTCCGAAAGGATCTGTACTTCAAGGTGTTCGTCGCCGATCTCCTGCACGACCCGTTGGGCCATTTCAGCGTGGGCCTCCAGCAGGCCACGTTCGAAGGAGGTGAACTGGTAAAGCTCTTTGGTGTAGTAGTTGACCAGGCAGATCAGGCGTCGGGTCTGCGGGTCGAAGCGAGGTACCATGTAGAGAGATTTGAGGCCCAGCTCCTCGGTGAGAAACTGCTTCTGCAGGGTTTCTGCCGCCAGGTCGGGGAAATAGAGCGGGGTCAGCAGGCTGTCGTCAACAATGATTCCGGCCCGGTCGATAAAGCGGGAGACCAGCGATTGTCCGGGACTCAGGTTGATCAGTCGTTCCTGCTCGTAAAGTTTGCCGGCTTCGGTCTCTTTTGAATAGGAGGCGAGGATCTGCAGGGTGCGCTCCTCGCCTTCACTGGTTGCAGTCGGGACCAGCACCGACGCCAGCACCACCTGCTCAATCAAATGGGCCGCTGACTGGACCATAAACAGCGCTGCTTCCCGTTTTTTGGCCTCGTCGACCCGACGGGCCAGTTGCAGCTGCTGATCGTACTTGCGCGCCCGGTTGAGGGTCGGGGTGATGATCGCGAGCACCTGGCGTAGCCGGGCCAGGTCGGTTTCATCTGGAAATTGGCCCGGCTGACCGCGATCGAGACAGAGCACTCCGATTGGCCGTCCCTGGTGGGTCAGCGGCAGCAGGTAGCTGGCTCCGGCGCGACGACTGCCGGAGGTGATCGGCAGATCATCCGGGTGCCGGCTGAGATCGTCGATCGCCAGCTCTTGCTGCTGTTGATAAACCTGGGCGACCAGGTAGTGGCTGTCGTTGATCGGGAACGACTTCTCCCGCACCCGGCCCACTTCGCCGCCGGCGGCGGCGACACAGGTCAGCGCCCCTCGGGTCAGATCTTCCAGGTAGATACGGCAACGACCAGTTACCAGGGTCTGAACGGCTTCGATCAATCTATGCAGAATTTCTTCAAGATTTTCCTTGCCGAAGCGGTCAATCTGTTCGATCAGCGGCTGTAGTTGTGGATCAGATGCAATCGGCATAGGTTCTCCCGTTGTAAGTACATTTTTTACTCAGGCGAGTATATAGCGGCCATTG
>JAADGW010000069.1:0-4707 GCA_013152145.1 Deltaproteobacteria bacterium | reverse complement strand
ACTTTTTTATCAGGTTCTAAAGCATTTTGTCGCTGTCGGAGTGACTGCTCGACCCGGAAATCGTCGCCGTATTGCTGAAATGTGAGGATGTTTTTGCCCACTCGCAGGAAAATTTTCAAATAATAATTTGCCCGGTTTTATGAAAACTTAAGATTTTTTTTGCGCGCTTGAACAACCTGTTTTCAGTAAGTTACAATTTTGGGTCATTTTTTTTGTCGGTTGAAGTTAATAAAATCTCTTTGTTTTAGTGTGTTAATCTTCATGAATTGCGCGTGAATTAACTCTAAGTACTTGTAATATTAAGTGAAACTATCCATTTGTTGGTTGTATGGCCAGGCATTTTGGTTAATAATGGACAATGGAGTTTTGTTGCTGGCGGGGTTGGCTGATTGGCGGCACCGCAGGGGAAATCAAACCTTAACCTTTCTGGTTGTTATGACTTATTCTTCCGGTGCGATCGGCGAACGGGACCTGAGTCGCCTTTATTGCATGCCACAAAATCTGGTCAACGTGATCGAAGCCTGTTTGTCCGGCCAAAATGTGCAGGATCTGGCAGCGATCGTGCTGCAGGATGCAGTGCTCTCGGCACGTGTGATTCAGGCGGCCAGTAAAAGCCATGGCCGGGAACTCGATGCTGTTGAGCCGATCACCTCGGCAATTCAGCTGCTGGGCATTCCTGCCCTCACCGGGATTGCTTTGCAGGCCGCCGGCCGGGTCGTTGCCCACGATTTTTCTGACGTTGAACTATCCTACCTGAACGGCCTCTGGTTTTCATCACAGGTTGCCGGAAAGGTGGCCCGGTGTGTGTCTGCCACGGTCAGTTATCCTCATGTTGAAGAGGCTCAACTGACCGGTTTGTTGCTCAATCTCGGTATGTATGATCTGTTCGCCGGTTTCGGTGAAGCGTATGCCGAACTGGCGGTTGCGACGTTCAGCAGTCGTGACCTCTGCAGGCGGGAACAGGAACGGTGGCAGACCGATCATCTGCAGGCTGCTGAACGTTTGATTGAACCATGGCATCTCGATTCATTTTTGATCGATGCGATCCGTTTTCTGCACATCGATATCAGCCAGATTGAAAACAGCGCTGCTGAAGATTGCCCGTCTGAGCCGGCAGTTCTGTTGTCAGCCCCGGCAATTGACCGCCGAGACTGAGGCCTTGGCGCAACGACTGTTTCAGTTTACGCAGAGTGAAATTGATTACTTGTTTCGTTGGGCTCACGGTTTATACCAGCCGCAGGCCCCGATGCTGGATGATCTGCAACAGCTGCAGAGCGGATTGCGGTCAGCCCGCGGGCGTTTAATCGAGCTCATCTTTGCGCTTGCCGATCAAGAGGGCGCCCGGGCTCGTCTGGCCGGCAACAGTCATCCCGAAACTCTGGTGCGCAAAGCGCGTGATCTCTACCTTGAAAGTTGCCCGGCCACCGAGGCGATCTTTTTGCTGGTCGACCACAAAAACAATCAGCTGGCCGGGATTGTCGCTCCGGGGCAGGCCCGCTTGATCAGCGAGTTGAAGATCCCGCTTGATGCCACGGCCGGTCTGGTTGTGCAGGCGTTGCTGAGAGGGGAGGTGACCAGCTCCTTTGCCGCCGACCAGCCGTTGACGGTCACCGACCAGCTGTTGCTGCGTATCTGCGGCAGTCAGGGGTTCTTGTGCCAACCCTTCCGTCTGGAAGGAGAGATGCTCGGTGCGGTAGTCCTGGGAGTCGAGACGCAGAGCCAGCTGGCGATGTTACAGAGCTTGCGGGCGCAGATGTTCTGCCAGGTTGTCGCTGATGCTTTGGCGCGGCTCTCTTCCGGAACCCCGGATCATACCTCTGAAGGAAACACCCTGTTGCGCCGGGTCAGCCATGAGCTGGGCAACCCTTTGACCATTATCGGCAACTATGCCGAAGTGCTGCATCATCTGTTGGCGGACAACGATAACCGTGAGCTGCCGGCGGCGATCAAGCGCGAAGTTAGACGGATTGATGATGTGCTGAACTATTATCTCAATCAGCAGGAATTACCCCGTTTCCCGGACCAGGATGTCAATCTCAATCAGCTGGTTCATGAGGCGGTGGATGCGTTGCAGGAGACGGACCTGCAACCGCGTCAGATTGAGGTCAGATTCGATCTGAAGAATGATCTGGTGCCTGTATCTACCAACGGGGTGCTGGTGAAACAGATTCTGGTCAACCTGCTCAAAAATGCCGCCGAAGCGGTCGTCGTGAATGGAATTATCAGTCTGGCCACACGGGACAGTTTTTGTTCAGACGGTGGGCGATTTGTCGAAGTTGTGGTTCAGGATAACGGCCCCGGCATCGATCGCGAGGTCCGGAACAAGCTGTTCCGACCGATGGTCAGTACCAAGGGGGCCGGACATGCCGGTGTCGGCTTGAGTATTGTCAAGGGAATGGTCGATGACTTGGGTGGTCGGATCAGCTATTATAGCTCGTCTGCTGCGGGGACCGGTTTTCATTTACAGTTGCCTTACGGAGAGGATAACTCTCCGGTTGCGGAGCATGCCTAGGGGGGGATTTTGCAAGCGAGAACGATTGAAGGGGATCTGTCGCCCGAGCGAATCAGGCAGTCGCGTATCCTGATTGTCGATGATCAGCTGCCGCTGCTCGAAAGTTTGCAGGCGCTGTTGCGGATCGGCGGCTATCAGATTGATATGGCGACCGGTGGTGTCGAGGCGCTCGAAAAGCTGCGGCAGGGGTGTTACAACCTGGTATTGCTCGATCTGCAGATGCCGGGCCTGAACGGGCACGAAGTGCTGCGCCGGATCTCTCAGCAGGAGTTTGACGTCGCGGTCATCGTTGTCAGCGGTGAATCCTCCTTTTTCTCGGTCAAAAATGCCCTGCGCAACGGGGCCTACGATTTTGTCCGCAAGCCCTACGAACCTGAAGAACTGCTGACCACTATCAAAAATGCGCTGACCCACCACTGGCAGTCACGTCGGCTGCGCGTAACCGAGTTTGCTCTGGGCAAGTCAGAGCAGATGCACCGCTTCATTGTTAATAACTCCCCCGATTTTATCTACATGCTGGATCCGGAGGGGGTTATCACCTATGTCAACGATACGGTTGAAGAACTCATCGGCTACAAGCGCGGTGAACTGATCGGCAGCCACTTCTCCCAGTTGATCCATCCGCACAATGCCGATGATATCTACGCGTATTTCAGTGAACAACGGACCGGTGAACGGGCAACCAGCAATATCGAGATCCGCTTGTTGGTCAACCAGGACAGCGAGCAGGTCGAGTGTCTTGATAATTATGAATTGATCGTCGAGCTGAACGCCATCGGTATGTATGAAGATGACGAAAACGGCGAACGAACCTTCATTGGAACCCTCGGTTGTGCCCGTGATATCACCGCCCGCAAGCGTTCCGAGGCGCGGATCAGCTATCAGGCCTATCATGATCTGCTGACCAGCCTGCCGAACCGGGTCCTGTTCAACGACCGGATCAGCCAGGTTTTTGTCCATGCCCGCCGCAATGAACAGAAATTTGCCCTGCTGTTTCTCGATCTCGACCGGTTTAAGGACATCAACGATACCCTCGGTCATGCCATGGGTGATCTGGTCCTGAAACAGGTTTCTGAGCGGATTCTCGGTTGTCTGCGTGCTGAGGATACTCTCTGTCGCTTCGGCGGTGACGAGTTCTCTCTGCTGCTGCCCGATATCAGCTGTAAGCAGGATGTCGCCGCAGTCGCCGAGAAGATCCTCACCGCGGTCAGAAGTCCGTTCCGGGTCAATGAACACGAGTTTTATCTGAGCCTGAGTATCGGCGTTGCTCTCTATCCCTCGGCCGGTGAAGACAAAGAAACTCTGCTGCAGAGTGCCGATATCGCCATGTACCATGTCAAGGCCAACGGCAAGGACGGCTATTGTTTTTACAGTGATGCCATGGACGGCAGCGACTCAAGTTTCCTTTCGGTCGAACGCGACCTGTATCTGGCCCTGGAACAGGAGCAGTTCGAGGTCTTTTTCCAGCCCAAGGTGGAGCCTTTAAGTCATACCATCATCGGCATGGAGGCTCTGCTTCGCTGGCGGCATCCGGAGAAGGGACTGATTTTCCCCGCTGATTTTATCTGGATAGCCGAAGAGTCGAAGCTGATTGTGCCGATCGGTGACTGGGCTCTCAAGGCCATTTGTACAGAACTGGTCCGTTGGAAAGAACAGGGAATTCCCGACCTGAAGATTTCCATCAACATCTCGCCGGTGCAACTGGAACAGGACGATTTTGTCCAGAATATTATCCGAACCCTGCAGCTGTTTGAGCTGGACGCCTCTATTTTTGAGCTTGAGGTGACTGAGCAGGGACTGCTCAGGGGGCAGAACGAGATTATTAAAAAGCTGCGGCAGTTGCGGGATTACGGGATTTCCATTGCCATCGATGATTTTGGTCGCGGTTACTCGTCACTCAGTTATCTGCAGAACTGCCCGGTCAATACGCTGAAAATTGACCGATCATTCGTTCGTGAGATCGAAGAAGGGCAGAACGAATCCTGTGTCGTCGATGCTATCGTCATGATGGCCAAAGGGCTCAACCTGCACATCGTTGCCGAAGGAGTGGAAAACCTGTTGCAGCTCGATTATCTGTGCAACCTCGGTTGCAGCGAGGTGCAGGGCTATCTGTACGGTAAGGCTGTGTCGGCTCAGGACACTCTGAGCATTCTCAGTGAACATCCCATCGAAGGACCGCATTTCATCCTGCCCGA
>JAADGW010000160.1 GCA_013152145.1 Deltaproteobacteria bacterium | reverse complement strand
GAATTGGCAAGCGATAGCGGGCTACAATTGATGTCATGTAGTTTGTTGGGCCGAGAGGACTTAGCGCATCTTGTTGGTGTCAGTTACTGTGCTGAATCGAGGGCGACCAGTGTAGGTTCTGGCGAAAGTTTTTGGAATCAAGGTCTTATCTTCCGAAACCCAAACTGTAAATTTGAGGTTCCTGAGGGATTTCAATTTCTGTCGAAAGAGTCGACTGAATGAAGAAAATACTATGACGGTCGAAATTCTGTTTTCATGTAAAAGAAAAGGCCCCTGACAAATGCCAGGGGCCTCTAAGTGGATTCAATTCAACGGCGATCTTTCAAAAAGGAAACAAGGTGTCGTTAAAATCGACGGGGAGGGGTTCTGGTATCTGACACCAATCAACTAAGGGCTTCCAGTATCCTCTAGCCCAATCACACAGGACCGCCGTGGGGGTATGTCAACCAGAAGTTTTTCCAGTCGGGGGCTACCGAAACCGTCGCCGAGATCCTAATTGGAATAAGAAAAAGCGCCTACGGACCAGAGGGGGACCGGAGACGCTTTTTTTTGTGTGACCGGTCCGCAGGTTCGGGATGCGAAGCCGTTGTAGCTTATCAAAAATTTTGGTCGGGGCGAGAGGATTTGAACCTCCGACCCCCTACTCCCGAAGCAGGTGCGCTACCAGACTGCGCTACGCCCCGACATCATCTTTCCCGAAGTACGGCCGATATTCTTAGCACCCTTCAAATTGAAAAGCAAGATATTTTGCCATGTTCGGGGATTTGGGATAAGCAGCGTGGAGTGGTCGCGAAATTGATGTGTGAATAACTGCCGGGTAGCCAGAGGCGCAAGTTTTTTATGGGCAAAGGTGTGGCAGGACAGGGCTGTTTTGACGATGATGTGATGATTGGATTATGGCAATCTGCTCACTTCGGAGAGAGGAATGGGGCTTTGCTTTTTGCCGCGATTCTAGCCTTTTTGCGAATAAATGGGATGAAAAAAGGAGCCACGAATGGATTTTGTAACCTTGCGCAGCTACCTGCTGGCGAAACCTGGAGCGGTAGAGGATTTCCCCTTTGACAGTACCACCCTGGTGTTGAAGGTCGGTGGTAAGATGTTTGCCCTCCTGGGGATCAATGATGAGCCGTTGCGGATCAATTTGAAGTGCGATCCGCACCAGGCGGAGCTGTTGCGGCAGCGTTATCCGGCCGTGCTCCCCGGCTATCACATGAACAAGCGTCACTGGAATACAGTTGTGCTGGATGGTTCGATCGCCGAGGAAGAGATCCGGGAGATGATCGATGAATCCTACGCGCTGGTGGTCAAGGGATTGCCGAAAGTGCGCCGGCCAAACTAGAAACCCCGCCGATGTTGCCGCCGGAGGGGTTTGGGCTTGCCGTGAATCAGGCTGGAATCAGCTGCTGTTGCGTTCCAGCCAGCTGCCGGCCTTCTGCAGGTCGCGCCCGAAACCGCCGATACATTCACAACCGGAGATAAACAGGGTCGAGAGCAGGATCAGGATCAGGATGGTGCGGATCATGGTTTTTCCTCCTTATCAGAGACAATCAATATCGGCGCAGCATAACAGCGGCGACGCTTGAAGTCGATTTTTTCCTGGGGTGCCACAGGTCCTCGGTTCGGTACCTGAACGTTGCTTCAGCGGTTGCTTTTGATCTGTTTTTTCTGCCGTTCTTCATGCCAGGAACAGATCAGCAGGATCCCCACTCCGACGCAAATGGCGCTGTCGGCGATGTTGAACGCCGGCCAGTGATACCGGTACCAGTGAACATCGAGAAAGTCGATGACTTCTCCCTGCCGGACCCGGTCGATCAGGTTGCCGACGGCACCGCTGAAAATTAATCCCAGGGAAAAATGCTGCCAACGGTCGGTGCTGTCGACTTTGCGCAGATACCAGAGGATACCGAGTGAAGCGATGATCGAGACGCTGATAAAAAACGGAATCCGAATCGCGTGGTCAGCAAGGATACCGAAGGCCGCGCCGGGATTGCGCACGTAAGTAATGTTGAAAAAGTTCTCGATCACCGTTACCGACTGGTAGAGGGCAAACGAGCTGTCGATATAGATCTTGCTCAGTTGATCGAGCAGCAGGCTGACAGCGGCGGTCAGGGCGAAGATCTTGAACCTTTTCATGTCACTCCGCAGTCAGGGCCGCCGCGCAACGGGCACAGATGCTCGGGTGTTCACGGTTCTCTCCGACCGTCGTCACGAAATTCCAGCAACGTTCACACTTATCACCGTCAGCCGGCAGTACCTGCAGTTTCAGGCCGGGAAATTGCTCAGCCTCGCTCCCTTCGGCCAGTTCGTCGACCAGCTCGACCTGGGAAACGATAAAGATGGTGGCCAGTTGATCCCGGTATTGTTGCAGCAGAGGTCTGACTTCCGCCGGGACCTGCAGCTGGATCTTTGCTTCCAGCGACTGTCCCAGTTGTTTTTCGGCGCGGGCTTTTTCGAGCACCTTGGACACTTCGGAGCGGACTTTCTGTAACTGGTCGTAGCGTGCCTCCAGTTCAGCGTCGAAACGCTGCTCCATCAGTTGCGGGAAGCTCGCCAGATGGACACTCTCTTCCCGCTCACCCGGCAGCCGCTGCCAGATTTCATCGGCGGTAAAGGTCAGTACCGGGGCAATCAGACGGGTGATGGTATCAAGCAGCAAATACATGCTGGTGCGGGCGCTGCGGTATTCGATACTCTGTTTCGGGCTGGTGTAGAGCCGGTCTTTAAGAATATCGAGATAGAAGGCCGACAAATCAACACTGCAGAAGTTATGCAGCGCATGGTAGATGACGTGGAACTCGTACCTGTCATAGGCCTTTTCGACCTTTGTTACCAGGCCGGAGAGCTTCGACAGCGCCCAACGGTCCAGTTCGAGCAGTTCGCTGTCGGCAATCAGGTCGCTGGTCGGATCGAAACCGGCCAGGTTGCTGAGCAGGTAGCGGGCGGTGTTGCGAATCCGCCGGTAGGCATCTGACAGCCGTTGCAGGGTTTCCTGACTGAGCCGGATATCATCGCGGTAATCGGTTGCCGCGACCCATAGACGCAGGATTTCGGCACCATATTTATTGCTGATCTCCTCCGGCTTGATGATATTGCCGAGGGATTTCGACATCGGTCGACCATCTTTATCGAGAACGAAGCCGTGGGTCAGGACCGCCTTGTAGGGAGCACGATCGCGGGTGCCGACCGATTCGAGCAGACTCGAATGAAACCAGCCGCGGTGTTGATCCGACCCTTCCAGGTAGAGGTCGGCCGGACTCTGCAGCTCGGCGCGGTGTTCGCAAACCGCCGCGTGGGAAACCCCGGAGTCGAACCAGACATCAAGGATATCCATCTCTTTGCTGAATTTATCGTGCCCGCAGCTTGGGCAGCTGGTGCCTGCGGGGAGCAGTTCGCTGGCGTCCTTTTCGAACCAGACATCGCTGCCGGTCGCTTCGAACTGATCGGCGATGTGGTGCATGATTTTGCCGTCGTTGAGCGCCTCGCCGCATTTTTCGCAGTAGACGATGGTGATCGGTACGCCCCAGCTGCGTTGTCGGCTGATACACCAGTCGGGCCGTGCTTCAACCATGTTGTAGATCCGGTCGCGGCCCCAGGTCGGGATCCATTCGACCTTTTCGATTTCCTCCAGCGCTTTTTTGCGCAGCTCGTTCTGCTCCATACCGACGAACCACTGCTCGGTGGCGCGGAAGATAATCGGCTTCTTGCAGCGCCAGCAGTGCGGATAACTATGACTGATTTCGCCCTGATAGAGCAGCGCCCCGACTTCTTCAAGCTTTTTGTTGACCGCCGGGTTGGCGTCTTTCAGTTTCATCTTGCCGAACAGTTGCAGATCTTCGCGATAACGACCGTAGTCATCAACCGGGTTGTAGATTTCCAAACCGTACTTAAGGCCGACGATGTAGTCATCCTGACCGTGGCCGGGAGCGGTGTGAACACAACCGGTTCCCGCTTCGAGGGTGACGTGGTCACCGAGGATGATCAACGAATTGCGCTCGTAGAACGGGTGCCTACAGTTCTTTTTTTCAAAGATGCCGGCATTGAAGCCGGTGATAACCGAGTAATCCTCAACGCCGAGGGTTTTCATCACCGGCTCGACCAACCCTTCGGCCAGCACCAGCAGCTCACCATTCGCTTCAACCACCACGTAAGGCAGCTCCGGGTTCAGGCAAATCCCCAGGTTGGCGGGAATCGTCCAGGGGGTCGTGGTCCAGATGACGAAGTTCAGGGTTCTGCCGGCCAGCTGTGCAAGCGACTCCGGCAGCTCATCAACGTAGGGGAATTTGACGAAAATCGATGGCGAGGTGTGATCGGCATACTCAACTTCGGCCTCAGCCAGGGCCGTAACGCAGGAGGAGCACCAGTGGATCGGTTTTTTCCCCTTGAACAACGAACCGCGCTCGGCGAGCTTGGCCAACTCACGGGCGGTCTGTGCCTCGTAGTGGCTGTTCATGGTCAGGTAGGGATCTTTCCAGTTGCCGAAAATCCCCAGCCGCTGAAACTCCTCACTCTGAATCTCAACCCATTCTGCGGCGTAGCTGCGGCACTGGCGGCGAAAGTCTGCCTTGCTCAGCTCACGTTTCTTTTTGCCGAGTTTTTTATCGACCATCAGTTCGATCGGCAGCCCGTGGCAGTCCCAGCCCGGCACGTAGGGGGTGTAGAAGCCCTGCATCCGTTTGCTTTTGACAATGATATCCTTGAGCGTTTTGTTCAGCGCGTGGCCCATGTGCAGGTGGCCGTTGGCGTAGGGAGGACCATCGTGCAGAATGAAGCTGGTACGGCCTTTGTTGGTCTGTTCCAGCTTATCGTTCAGCTCGATCTGCTGCCAGTGCTTGAGGATTTCCGGCTCCCGTTTCGGCAGGCAGGTTGGCACGCATCGGAAAATCGGTGCTCGGCAGATTCAACGTCTCTTTATAGTCCATACCGGCTTCTCTTTCGCAGTACGAGGATGTGATGAAAAGATCAGTCAGGCAGGCTAGCAAATGCGGCGGACAAGTTCAAGGGGAAAGGCGGTGATTTAAGGTGCCTTTTGCGGTTTTCCGAGGAAGCGGGACGGCTGTGAACGTCCCCTCCGGACGTTCATGCCCTGATCGGCCCCCGAGCGGTTGCTGGCGGGGGTTTTACGCGTGTAAACGGTCTTGCTGGTCACTGTCCCGCAGTGCCAGCAGCGATTTACGCAGCAGCTCGGAAATGCTGCTGTCCGATTTTTTGGCGATGCTCTGCAGCAGGTCCATCTCTTCGTTGTTAACCCGGCAGGATACGATGAATTTTTTGGCGTTTGCAGCTCTGCGGCCCATGGCATGTGACTCCTTTTGAAATCAATAAACTACAGGGGGCAGGAATGCCCGTCGTCAGCAGAGATCTGTGCAAGGGGATTGCCAATTTTTTGAAAAAGCCGGGACGTTATTTTGTGCTCTTTAAAAATCAATCAGTTATATATCCAGCGAAACGCATATAGTCAAAATGAAACAGGGTATCGCTAGCCATTTTGACACATTATGCGGTATACACAGACAAAAGGATACAAATCTGTCGTTTCAGTTGTCGTTGGGCGATTATTGCTCAGCGCGGGCGGCTTTCTCTTTCTGCTCGCGTTTGATCAGGACCAGGTTGCGGGTATAGATGATAAAGCCGGTTGACTGGCCGACGATAAAGACCGGGTCTTTTTTGATGATGGCGTAGGTCAGCAGCAGGAAACTGCCGGCCAGGCTGAAGTACCAGAATGCGGTCGGAATCAGGCTGCGGCGGTGTTTTTCCGAATAGAGCCACTGCACAAAAAAGCGCATGAAAAACATCGCCTGGCCGGCAAAGCCGATCACCAGAATGATAATCTCAGTGCTGGTTAAATTTGTCATTTTTCTTCTTTCACCTCGATCGACAGGTGCCGACTCTGCATCCAGCGCACGGCAAGCACGTCGTAAAAACCTTCAATTCCACGCCGCAGGTTGGTGTACTTCGATTCACCGAACAGACGTTGGCGGTGGTTGACCTTGACTTCGATAATCTTAGCACCTTCCATGCGCATCAGGGTCGGCAGGAAGCGATGTAATCCCTTGTAAATACGGATATTTTTAAGCATATCAGCATTCATGATTTTCAGCGAGCAGCCGGTGTCGTGGATGGTCTCCCGGGTCAGCCGGTTGCGAAAGGCATTGCCGATTTTACTGGCGATTTTTTTTGACAGGGTGTCCTGACGGTTGAAGCGCCAGCCGTTGATCATGTCGTATTCGCCGTAATACTTGATCATCTGCCGCAGATCGGCCGGATCGTTCTGCAGGTCGGCATCCATGGTGATGATGGCCTCCCCGTCGGCGGCTTGAAAACCGGCGGAGAGCGCGGCTGACTGGCCGCTGTTGCGGGCCAGGGCCAGCGGACGAATGGCCGGGTTCTGCGTGGCCAGGTCACGGATAATCTGCAGGCTGCGGTCGGAGCTGCAGTCATCGACCAGCAGAATTTCGTAGCTGTCGGAAAGATCGGGAGCAACGGCTTGAATTTCCTCGACCAGTTTGGGAATATTTTCTTCCTCGTTGTAGATCGGCACAACGAAGCTGATTTTCGGCATGATCTTCTCGCTCCCGTAGCTACGGATTTTGTTATTGACGACAAACAAAAATTCATATCATGCGGCGCGTTCCGAGTCAGTAAAAAAATCCCCTTTCTTGACAATTCAGCCGGCTTGCCGATATAAGTGCGCTAACTTTTTTATCGGGAGTCCATATGATGAACGATTCGTCGCGGCAACGTCTGCTGTTCGAGCTGGGGCTGCCGGTGCTGGTTCTGTTGCTGCTGACCCTGCTGTTCCGTTTCAGCGATCTGGACATGCAGGCGTCCCGCTACTTCTACCGGGCCGGTGACGGCTGGTGGTTTGCCGATTTCTGGTTGGTACAGCTGCTTTACACGCGCGGTATGATACCGGGGATCCTGCTCGGTGCGATCGCACTGGGCGGTCTGTTGCTCGGTCTGAAGCTGTCGAGGCTGCGTCGCCAGTGGCGGTCGTACCTGTTGTTGCTGCTGCTGCTGGCGATCGGTCCCGGCCTGCTGGTCAACAGTGTTTTCAAGGAGTACTGGGGGCGCACCCGCCCCAAGCAGGTCATTGAGTTCGGCGGTCAGTTGCCGTTTCTGAAAGTCTGGCAGCGCGGGACGCCGGGGGTCGGCAAGTCCTTCCCTTCGGGGCACGCCTCGATCGGGTTTTATCTGATGGCCCCCTACTTCGTTCTGCGCAAACGGCGTAAAAAGCTGGCTAAAGGATTTCTGCTCGGCGGGACGCTGTACGGAACGCTGATGGGGATCGGCCGGGTGGCGCAGGGGGGACATTTCCCGAGTGATGTGCTCTGGGCCTGGGGGATGGTCTACTTGAGCGGGCTGCTGCTCTGTTATCTGTTGCGGCCGGAAGATCAGCCGGATCGTTATCAGCCTCCGGCGACCTTTATCTGATCGGGTCTGCGGTTTTGATCTGTCCTCTCAACTGACCCCAGAGAAATCCCAGCTGCTCGTAGAGCCAGCTGCGGCTTTTGGCCAGCGTGTCGGCATTCGGGAACTGTAGCAGGCTGCGGACCGGCTTGGTCAGATGATAGGTCGGGGCGGGGATCGGGTTGAGCCCGGCGCCGCGGAACAGCCCCATCGCCCGCGGCATATGCAGTGCCGAGGTGACCAGGACCAGCGAGCGGTCGGCAAATTTTCCGGCAATCAGTGCCGCCTCCTCGGCGGTATCTTTCGGGCCGATGAAGGTCAGGATATCCCCCTGCGGGACCCCCAGCGCCAGGGCCAGCGCTTTGAGCTGGTCGGGGTAGGCTTTGGGGTCGTGGCCTTTGTAGCCGGTAAAGATCAGTTTGCTGCCCGGGTTCAAGCGGTAGATGCGGATCCCTTCCACCAGGCGGACGATCCCTTCCGGTTTGATTTCACTGGTGAGCGGTTGGTTGTCGGCTGAAACCTGGCTGCTGCCGAGGACCGCGATGTAGTCGACGGGTGTTGCCGAGGGCTGATAGCTGGCGTACTGCTGTTCAGCTGGGCCGGTAAGTCTGGCACTGAGCGGTGGGTAGCTGGCGGCAAACAGCAGTGCTGTGGCCGTCAGCACAAACAGGAAACCGAGCCAGCGGGTTTTGCGTCGCAGCAGGAACAGCAGCGACCAGATCAGCAGCAGCAGAATCATCGGTACCGGCATCAACAGGTCGCCAAAGAATTTTTTGGCCAGAAACAGGTAGCTGTCCAGATTCTCCATCATTTCCACTCCGGCCAGGAGAGCAGGTTCTCGCCACGCCACAGATGATAGCGGCGTTCTCCGGCAGCCCCGATCGGGATACTTCTTTCCCCCAGATCAACTATATTTTCAAAGGCGGCCACCAGCCCGGCCGGCAGCGGGTCATCCGCATTGTGCAGGATCAGCGCATCCCAGCCGAGCTTGTCGGTCGGGCCGGGCCAGAGTTCGTACTGGCTGCTGACCTTGGGGGGATTGCCGGGCCATTTGTAGGTTCGCGGGTGACCGGGGGCATAAAAGGCGACTTCCGCCGGATATTTGCGCAACGGTGACAGGATGAAGGTCTGCTCCGGGCGTGGTTGCTGCTGCAGGGTTTCACCGACCTGTTGTCCCAACTCCTGCCAGCCCTTGACCCGATAGGTCGGATCCTTTGTTCCCAGCGACAGAAAGCTCAGCTGCATGGCAAAAGGGAGCAGGTAAGCGATCAGGGTCAGGACAACCCCGAGCTTGATGCCGGGGATGAACCAGCGGCGCCACCGGTCAAAAAATCCGGCCGAAACCTGTTCCCGACCCCAGGCCGCCAACAGCAGCAGTCCGGCCGGGTAAAAGGTGGCCGGCCAGTTGGGATTGATGCTCTGTTTGAAACTGAGGCCGACAAAGCCGAACAGGCCGACCGCGCCGAAGATGAACAGGAACTTGGTTTGTCGCGACCAGCGCAGCAGGCGCGGCAGCAGGGCCAGACAGAGCAGCAACAACAGCAACCAGGTAATCGGTGTCAGCAGGCCCAGCTGGCCACCGACAAATTCGCCGAAGGTTTTCAGGTGGTCGAACAGGTTTTTGCCGATCGGCTCGATATGGTGAGCAGTCTGTTTAAAGGTGATCCAGCCGTGGCGGAAGTTCCACCATAGCGGCGGCAGAAGAAACAGCAGGGAACCGAGCCACAACAGCCAGGGCCAGCGTTGTTTGAGATGTTTACGATCTTCGGAAAACAACAGGTAGATGATCATCAGTACCGGGAAGAGCATCATCATCTGCTTGCTCAACGAGCCGAGCCCGACCAGCAGCATGGTCAGCAGCCACCAGTGCCGTTTCGGTTGCTCTGTTTCCAGGGTGCGCCAGAGGGTGTAAAGGGCCAGACTCCAGAAGCAGATCAGCAGAACATCGGTCGCCATGATCAGCCCCAATGCCGCGGTACCCGGGGTCGCCAGCCAGGCGGCGACCGCCCAGAAGGCGACTTCGGCGTTGAACATGCGTCGCCCGCAGAGGTACATACCGAGCAAACCGGCCGCACCGAACACCACCGCCGGCATCCGCACCGCCTGCGCGCTGATACCGAGCAGTGCGGTGGACAGGGCGTTAATCCAGGCGATCATTGGCGGTTTGCTGAAATAACCGAAATCGAGATGCCGCGACCAGTCCCAGTAATAGCTTTCATCCGGGCCGAGATCGAGAGGTACAACGTAAAGATAGCCGAGGCGGATCAGGCTGACACAGATCAGCAGCAGCAGAAACAGACTGTCCCAGCGCAGGTTGGCCGGTTTCGGCTCGGTTGCAGGGGCGGTGTCAGCCGTTGTTGTCGGCCCGGATTCAGGCTCCGTTGTAATGCTTGTGTCGGACGTCTGTTCTGTCTCTGTAGAGCCGGCCTGAGCTGTCGGCGGTGTTTTCCAGATATCAGCGGAGACCGCCGGCGTCGCTTCGGGGTCCGTTTCAGGGGTCTCTTCAGCCTGGTTGTCGGGAGAGTCGGTCATGGTCTTCCTTTACTCTAAATTGAAGAGTTACATTTGCAATCAGCCTGCCGAAAATACCGCAGCTGCAGTGATCGATCAAGGGTTCAGTTGCCGGTAACGGCAGATCTTTTCCAGCGGACAACCGGGGCAGCGCGGTCGTTTGCGGCAATGTTCCTTGCCGTGGATGACGATCAGCGCGTGATACTCGTTAAACAGGGCGGCGTCGGCCGGTAGGTGCGCCATAAAAAAACTCCGCATCGGCGCATATTTTTCTGTTCCCTCGAACAGGCCGAGGCGGTTGAACAGGCGGCCGGTGTAGGTATCAATCACAAACGAGGGGTGCCCTCCAGCATAAAGCAGGATCGAATCGGCGGTCTCCGGGCCGATCCCCTTTTGTGTCAGCAGTTCGCTGCGCAGCGGTTCCAGCGGCTGTTGCAGCAGCAGCTCCAGATGGCCTTGATAGTTGTCGCGCAGATAGCCGCTGAACCGTTGCAGGCGTTCGGCTTTTTGCCGGAAGAAGCCTGACGGGCGGATCAGCTTTTCCAGGTTGTCCTGTGACAGATTGCAGATCGCCGGGCAGGTCAGAGCATCGGCGGCGCGCAGGTTGGCGATCGCCTTTTCGACATTGCTCCAGTTGGTGTTCTGGGTCAGTATGGCACCGATG
>JAADGW010000183.1 GCA_013152145.1 Deltaproteobacteria bacterium | reverse complement strand
CGCTGGATTCTGCACAATCACACTGATTCGGCTTGTGAACTGGCGTTGACCGGACTGGTTGACGGCAAGTTGACCCACGCCATCATCGACCGGACCTTTGTCGATGCGGCCGGCATCCGCTGGGTGATCGATTACAAGGTCAGTACGCCACAGCCGGGTGAATCCGAAGCCGCTTTTTTCAGCAGAAAACTGGAACAGTACCGTGGTCAGCTGGAAAGTTATCAGCAGCTGTTACGGGCTCTGCACCCGGAAACAGAGATTAAAGCGGCGCTATATTTCCCGTTGATCGATGGTTGGTGTGAACTGGAAGGCTGAGTTGTGCAACGGGCCGAAAAAGTCTCATCGGGTCGTTTACAAACGTAGGATTTTTGTAACTATTCAGCAGCGCGATGGATGGCCTCGCGCTGCCCACTCCAAGGGCCGCATGAACCCATCCATGGGGCTTGACTGTCGCCATCCAGGCGACAGATACCCTTGAAGTGGGCACCCCGAGGCCATCTGGCTGAATCGTTACGGATTTTTAAAAGGAGGCAGTTATGGATGGTTTACACGAAATTGGCGGCGGTTGTCATTGTGGCAATATCACCTACAGATTTTTTTCGCCGGTTCCCGAAACGGAACTGGCGATCAGGAGTTGCGACTGTTCTTTCTGTCGCAAACAGGGGGCCTGTTACACCGCCCACCCACAGGGAGCGCTGAAGGTTGTCGTCAGAGAATCGGAACAGATCACTCATTATCGATTCGGTAGTGAATCGGCCGATGTCTTTCTCTGCACCCGGTGCGGGGTTTTTCCCTTTATCGTCGGTCGGATTGACGATCAGCTTTACGCCGTTCTGAATGCTAACAGTATCGATGGGCTGCACATCGAGCGAGCCGCCGTCAAGACGCTCTCGAATCTGGAAAAACAATCGACCGAAGAGCGGCTGGAACGCTGGAAAAGGTTGTGGATTCCGCAGGTTGAAATCAACTACTTGAACCGCCCCGTCAATCCGGCGATTCTCTGATCGCGGGATCTGCGATCAACCTTTTTTGCAGTTTCCCGTCGCTGTGCGGTGGTTGCCGGGCTATTCCCATTATGACCTGTTGTAGGCGGGTTCCTGGTTGAAGCCGCTGAGGATCTGGCCGGTCAGGTAGCTCTTCTGTGGATTTATCCGGACCAGGCTCTTGATGGTTTTTGGTGCCAGATGCAGGCGGAAGAGGGTGTCTTCGTGTTTGACCAGGGTGATATCGATGGTTTTTTTGAGTGAGCCGATCCGCATTTCTGTTTCAATGACGTAACACCATTCGCGGTTTCCATCCGGGGTGTTGACCAGGCGTCTGGTTTTTACCGGTACGACAGAATAGACCTCAACTTCGTCTGAATTCTGGATCGGATGAACCCCGAAACTGATCATCAGATCCTCTCCTTCTTTGAAGGTCGAAGAATCAAAGATATTCAGGATCGACTGACGGGCGTCAGCGACAATTTCGGCCTCAATCGCTGGAATTTTTAATGTCGGGAAGGAAACCCATTCGCACCACCCAATGTCGATAAGTAGAGAGTTCTTGTTTTTTTTCATA
Source organism: Deltaproteobacteria bacterium (assembly GCA_013152145.1). GTDB lineage: Bacteria > Desulfobacterota > Desulfuromonadia > Desulfuromonadales > Geopsychrobacteraceae > Malonomonas. Next base: position 4,171 of record JAADGW010000183.1, on the reverse strand, counting down.
GGTTTTGATCCCCCGGCAGATGTGGAAAGGCTAATGTTGTAGATCTTAGGGTTTGTTGGGTGAGAAGTAAATTATTCTAATATTAAAATTGAATTGTGCGGGGGGACTTTTGAGCGCTTCCGGCAAACCCGGTATTTTGTGAAATGTTGAGTCTGTTGAGCTTGTTACAAAGGGCATCATCCCCGTTTTACGGGGATGACGAGCAATCTTTTGCGGATTTTTGCCGGAGATTCTGTTGAGTGGTCGGCTAAGTTTCTTTACGGCTCTATAACCCCAACAAAAGCTGATTGCCACCAAGTCGCCAAGAGCACCAAGGGCCTTGACTCCCTTGGTGCTCTTGGCGACTTGGTGGCTGACGACTTGGGTTTCAGTCTTTTTTTAGAACCCTTCTTTTGGGTTATTGTATCCGCTTTTTTAAGCAGTCACGCTGCTCTTTTTTCATCCTCAGGTGAACCCCGATCCTGCCTGACAGCTGTGGCCTGCCCCTGTGGTTGAATGCGTCTGGCCGGAAAACACCGAAACAATTCTTTCGGCTCTGGCGCCACAGTCCGGGCAGTCGATGTTGATCACCTTGGTGTTACTGATCTTCTCCGTAATCTTCCCGCAATTGGCACAACGGTATTCATAAATCGGCATCGTTGATCTCCTTTTGGAAAATAGAGTATATGGAAAATCATATTAATTCAATACGAAAGTTTTCCCCTCGGGGAAAGCCGCTATTTTACTTCATATTCAGAAGTTCTTGTGGATGTGTTAATATCCCTGAATGAATTAAAATTAGAGTTTTTGGGAGAAATAATGGCGAAACTGGCAAAAATCGGGATGGTCTTGGGCGGTACGCTGGTATTTTTACTGGTCAGCCTTTCGATTCTTGTGAAAGTGCTGGTTACCCCGGAACAAGTTCGTGAAAATCTGTTGCCGTTGCTGGAAAAAACGTTGCAGCGTAAGGTCGAGATCGGTCAGGTTGATATCGGAATCTTTTCCGGGATTTATTTGACAGACTTGCGGATCCAGAAAAAGGATGCCGATGGTGATTTTATAACCGTTAAGTCGATTTTGCTGCATTATAAATTGCCGGCGCTGTTATCGGGGGATCTGGTTATTGATCATATCCGGTTGGAGCAGCCCCGGATTGTTATTGTTCGCTCTGCTGCCGGACGGTTTAATTTCGACGACATCATCGCAGCTGAAAGACACCGACCTGCCGCCGCAACTCCCGGGAAAAAGAAATCACAATCGCCCGTTGCGACAACCTCCATTCTGAACCTGTTAATTAATGACGTTTCGATTCAGGACGGCGAGATACTCTTTGTCGATCGCTCGCAAAATGCCAAATCGCCTTTTCGTTACACTCTCGACAAACTCAACTTCCGGGCCAGGCAGATGACCCTGGACCAGCCGTTTCCGATCGAATTTTCTGCAGAACTGAATGGCAGTAAAATAACGGTTTCCGGGAATTACAATATTGCCGGACAAACGGGGGCGCTGGATATGCGGCTGACAAGCCTCGATCTGGTTCAGTTTGCCCCCTATTATCGCCGAGCCCTGCCCGGGATTCTCGGTTCCGGCTCCCTGATGATAAACACCTCAATTCGATTTCAACCCGGGCGGATTGCTGCCGAGGGAAAAGTGCAGTTTGAAAATCTCGACCTGGTTCTGAACGCTCTTCCTGATGCGCCGCTACAGCAGGGGAAGCTGGGACTCAATTATGCGCTCAACTACGATATTGAGCGGCAACAGCTCGATATTTCAACCTTAACGGTCAACCTTAACGATACGCTGCTTACCGTACAGGGAGATGTTGAGCTGAACCGTTCTGAGCCGGAACTGGCCTTGACATTGGTCTTCGATAAGCTGGACCTGCGCAAGCTGTTGCATGAATTGCCGCCCGGCCTGACAAAAAGTCTGCAGCATTACAGTCCGGCAGGGCAGATCGACGGCCGGTTTGAACTTGTCGGGCCGCCAAGTGCCGGTGCAAGGTTGATAAAATCGGCCGATATCGATCTGAGCGATGTTCGGCTGACAGTTGATGCCTTGCGGGTCGGCGTCGAGGGTAAGGTCACTTATGGGGATCAACAGGTCGCGGCAGAAAAACTGCTGCTGCAGGTTGCCGACCAGCAACTGAATCTCAAATTCAGAGCGGCCAATCTGCTGGGTGATATCATCCGGGGTAAATTTCAACTCTCCGCCGCGCAACTCGATTTAAACCGTATCCTGCCGGAAAAATCGACGAGAGACGCGACGGTTGTGACGTCGGTCGGGACCAAGCAACTGCAGGTTAAACGGGACGCAGCAGAGATCGGCCCTTTTGATATTCCGCTTGATATGAGTGGAACCCTGTCGGTTGACCGGTTGGTTTATCGGCAGCTGAACTTGGATCAGCTACGTGCTGAGCTGGTTTTGAAGGATAACTATCTGAAAATCACGCAGCTGCGGAGCGATATCGGCGGCGGTGAACTCCGCGCCACCGCAGACATCGACCTGGGAGTCAAAGGGCTGAAGTATCAAGGGCAGCTGACGCTTGATCACTCCCGACTGGTTTCACTTGTCTCCGGGCTGATGCCGCAGGCCGAGCAGAGCGTCAGCGGCCTGTTGCAGTGGCAGAATGATTTTTCCGGTCGGGGCACCATCCCCGATAAGTTGCTCAAGGTGTTACAGCTGAAAGGTCTGGTACAGCTGTACAAAGGCAAGGTTTCCGGTTCTCCGTTACTGAAACAGTTGTCCAGGTTCCTCGATCTTCCTGATCTTGAAGTGCTCAGCTTTGACACATTTGAAGGCCGTTATGATTTACGCAACGGGCTGCTGAATCTGAACGGTCAACTGGACAGTTCCAAGGTCAGACTGACACCCGTCGGAACCATCGCCGTTGATGGCTCTTTGAATATGAAGCTGGAGGTACGGATTGCATCGGGGTTGATGCAGCAGCTGGGCGTTGAAACCGTCTTGCCGCAGGTGGCCAGCGACAGCAACGGCTGGGGAGTTATCCCTTTGACCATTAAGGGAACTCTGGCCAGTCCGAAGATCAATGTCGATACTGGAGTGCTACGGAAACAGGCGGCCGAAAAGGTCAAGGATGAGATCGCCACGCGGCTGCTCGAAAAAATTGCCCCGCAGGATGAAGATGATCTGGGGCCGGTTAAGGATCTGCTGAAGGGGACGTTGAAGCAACTTTTCGGCAATTGATGCTCTGGTCAAACCATTTACCGGCACAATGGTCTGGACATGGCGGCCGTGGCAGGTTAGTTTCAGCTTTATAATTTGGCAACTCTTCAGCGGTGCGATGGATGGTCTCGGGGTGCTCACTTCAAGGCCATCTGGCTGAAGAGTTACTATGTTTTTTTTCAGAGTTCATCTACAAGGAGTGGAAAAATGTCAGCAACCCGGTATTTCAGCGGTTTAGAAGTCATCCGTGCCGCGATGGAAGTCGAAAAAAACGGCCACCGTTTTTATTCTTCAATGGCTGAGAAAGCGCACACCGAACTGGCCAGAGAGTTGTTTTTCAGTCTGGCACAGGACGAAGTGACTCACCTGAAGACCCTTGAGAATTTAGTTCCGAAATACCAGGATGGAGAATTCTGGAACAACGAAGAGGATTTTATTCCTTACCTGCTGCAGTTTAATGACCAGGTAATATTCCCCTCTGCTGAACAGGTCGCAGCTGCTCTCGTCAGTGAAGATGGTGATATCAGAGCGCTTGATCTGGCGATTGCGGCCGAGGAGAAGTTTGCTGAGTATTTTCATATGGCGGCGGCCCATGCCCGTAGCGCTGACGGCAAAAAAGCCTTTTCCTGGCTGGCGAGTGAAGAAGACCGACACGCGGAGATCCTGAAAGAACGCAAGGTGAAAATTCTGGCCGCAGCGCCGTCCCGGTAAGACTCTGTTTTTCAGCCGACCTCGTTGTATTCACGGGTACGGAAGGTGACACCCAGATCTTTTGCGACCTGTTCGCAGGCGGCGATGTCGATGCCGGGGTAGGTGACGGCGGTTGCGGTGACAGCGGGAATATACTCTTTTGCCTGCTGCAGAAAATCCTTTACGGCCCGGTAGCTGTCTTCCCCGAAGCTTGATCGGCAGAGCCGTTGATAGTCTTTCTGGTTCGGGGCATTGAGGGAGATCGATATCGCGTCGACCAGTCCCTGCAGCTCCGGCAGAATATTACGGCCGTGCACCA
>JAADGW010000211.1 GCA_013152145.1 Deltaproteobacteria bacterium | reverse complement strand
ACGCCTATCTGATCTCACGCGGCAACGCCTTTGCCGGTTTGGATTTTGAGGCGCTGCGGACCGAGATTGCCGAAATGAAAACCGGGGTGCGTGAGAATCACGCCGCACTGCTGCAACAGTTCATCGGCAATGCCGAAGCGGCCGGAGCGACGGTTTATCAAGCAAAAACCGCCGAGGATGCCAATAATTACATTGCTGAACTGGCGAAGCAAAAGGGTGCCCGGCTGGCAGTAAAAAGCAAGAGCATGGCCAGCGAGGAAACCCATCTGAATGTTGCACTGAAAAAAGCCGGCACCAGGGCGCTGGAGACCGACCTGGGGGAGTGGATTATCCAACTGGCCGGGCAGCGCCCCAGCCATATGGTGATGCCGGCGATCCACATGTTCAAAGAAGAGGTCGCCGAACTGTTCAGTAAAGAGACCGGTAAAACTGAACCGGCCGAGATCGAACATCTGGTGCAGGTTGCTCGCGAACAACTACGTCAGGGTTATCTGGACGCTGATATCGGTATTACCGGGGCCAATATCGCGGTGGCCGAAACCGGCGGTATTGCCCTGCTCACCAACGAGGGCAACGCTCGGCTTGTCTCGACCCTGCCGAAGGTCCACGTGGCGCTGGTCGGTATCGAGAAGCTGGTGCCGACGCTGGAAGATGCGACAAAAATTATCCGGGTCCTGCCGAAGAATGCCACCGGTCAGCTGTTGACCTCTTATGTCACCTGGATTCGCGGCGCGGTGCCCTGCGCCGGTGAAGAGAAGGAGCTGCACATCGTCCTGCTCGATAACGGTCGCAGCACCCTGGCAGAGTCGCCACAGTGCCGGGATGCGCTCAACTGTATCCGCTGCGGTGCCTGCGCCAACGTCTGCCCGGTCTACCAGACCGTCGGCGGCCATGTCTTCGGCCATATCTACATCGGCGCCATCGGCATCATTCTGACCGCTTTTTTCCACGGCCTCGACAATGCCGCCGAGCTGGTCCGTGCCTGCATCGGTTGCCGCTCCTGTGTGGCGATCTGCCCGAGCAAGATCGATCTGGAAGAGATCATCCTCTCGCTGCGAGAAACCATCGGTGATGAAGAGGGGATCGGTACCGGCAAGTCGCTGGTGTTCCGTAAGGTGATGCGCAACCGCAAGCTGTTCCACAGCCTGCTGCGTGCCGCCAGCACCCTGCAGAAGCCGGTCACCAAAGGGGAACGGACGATCCGCCATCTGCCGCTGTTTTTCTCTTCGCTGACCGAATGGCGGACCCTGCCGGCGGTGGCGGAAAAGCCGCTGCGGGATCTCATCCTGCAGCAGCCGCAGCAGGTCGACAAGCCGCGTTACCGGGTTGCTCTGTACGGCGGTTGTGCCAACGATTTCCTCTACCCGGAGCTGGGGCTCGATCTGGTGACGGTGATGAACGCCCTGGACGTTGAAGTTTACTATCCGCAGAAGCAGAACTGCTGTGGTGTCCCCGCCCTCTATTCGGGGGACAAAGAGACTGCCGTCGAGCTGGCCAGGCAGAATATCGACGCCCTGCTCGAAGGGAATCCCGATTTTGTGCTGACCACTTGTCCGACCTGCGCCGTGGCGTTGCAGCGTGATTTCGTTGAACATTTCAAGGACAATCCGGCCTGGGCGACGAGAGCCGAGAAGCTGGCAGAAATCACCATTGACGCGGCCAGCTTTATCGTCAACCAGCTCGAAGCCGCAGAGGTGTTCAAAGCCGCGGCGACGACGGAAAAAGTGACCTATCACGATTCCTGTCATCTCAAGCGGGGGGTCGGGGTCTGGCAGGAGCCGCGTCAGCTGATTGAATCGGCTGGTCATGAACTGGTCGAGATGGCCCATGCCGATCGCTGCTGCGGTTTCGGCGGTTCCTATTCGTTGACCAGTCACCCGGAGATCTCGAGGGCGATTCTCAAAGACAAACTGAGCGATATCGCGGCCAGCGGTGCGACCTGTGTGGCGATGGATTGTCCGGGCTGCATGATGCAGATTCGCGGCGGGCTGGAAAAGGAAGACTCACCGGTGCGGGTTCGGCACACCATCGAGCTGCTGGCCGAGGTGCTGAAGAATAAGCAGTAACGTTATCTTCCGCGTGGATTCTTTCCCATTCTCAGGCTTTTTGCCCCGTCCGCTTTAAACGCTTCTCTGCCGGGATTGCGTAGAAGTGTTGCCTTGGGGGCTTAAATTTTATAGGCTACAGCCACCGCCGGTTCATGTTGCTTGCTGCTGCCATGGCAAGGGTACGATTTCTTCGGGGTTGTTGCCATGTACAACGAATATTTCGGTTTTAAGGAAGCCCCCTTTTCGATTGCCCCCGATCCGCAGTTTCTCTACATGAGCGACCGCCATCGCGAAGCTCTGGCCCACCTGCTGTATGGTATGAAAACCGATGGCGGCTTTGTGCTGCTGACTGGTGACGTCGGTACCGGCAAAACTACTATCTGCCGCTGCCTGCTCGGTCAGGTGCCGGAGAATTCCGAGATCGCTTTCGTCGTTAACCCGAAGCTGAGTGTTGTTGAACTGCTGGCGACCATCTGCGATGAGCTGGGGATTGCCTATCCACAGGGAAACCGCAGCAATAAGCTGTTTATTGATGCGATCAACCGCTTTCTTCTCGAGACCCACAGCCGCGGCGGCAAGACCGTCCTGATCATTGATGAAGCGCAGAATCTGAGTATTGATGTCCTTGAGCAGATCCGCCTGCTGACCAACCTGGAAACCGATAAAAAGAAGTTGTTACAGGTGATCATGCTCGGGCAACCTGAATTGAAGGAGAAACTCGAGTGCCCCGAATTACGCCAACTGGCGCAACGGATCACCGCTCGTTACCATCTTGAACCCCTCTCCAGAAATGAACTTGAGGGATACCTCGGACATCGCCTGGCGGTCGCCGGGGTTGAGCGGCCGTTGTTCCCGGCAGCCTGTATCGGACCGCTGTATAATTTGAGTGGCGGTGTGCCGCGCTTGATCAACCTGCTTTGCGACCGCGCCCTGCTCGGTGCCTATGTCACTGAACAGCACGGGGTCAACAAAGCGCTCTTGAACCAGGCGGCAGAGGAGGTTTTTGGTCGTGCGGCGAAACTGCAGCCGGCAGGTTATCCGCTCTGGCAGTGGCTGCTGTTGTTTCTGATCTTTGTCATCGGCAGCGTGCTGCTGCTCTCCACCTATCTGAGTCGGCAGTCGTCAGTAAAAGCCTCCCGGGATGGAGGCCTCCCCGTCAGTGCGATCGCGGCTTGCCGGCCGGAGCGGACAAGCGCACCGATGGTTCCTTCGGCGAGAAATCCGGCAAGTTTCCGACGGGGTTAGACGATGTCTTTTATTCTGGAAGCGCTGAAAAAATCAGATAAAAAACACCAGGAGAATGCGGCGCCGGAACTCGGGACCGTGCATCGCTCCGTGTGGCAGAAAAAGGATCGACGACCGTTCTGGTTCGGTCTTCTTGGTGGGCTGCTGCTGTTGGCTTCCGTCGCCTTCTGGTTTTTTCCCGCAAAAACCCCCATCAAGGAGTTGAGTGAAACTCCCCTCGTGGTAAACCACGACAGCCGTAAACAGACTCCAGCTGTCGCGGTCCGCACCACACCACAGCAGGTTTCGCCACCTGAACCGAAATCGTCTGACGAAAAAAAATCACCATCGATCGGGGTGAAGGAGAGCATCGCGCTCAACCCGCAGCGGCAACGGGTTTTTGCTCTTGCGGACCTGCCGATCACACTGCAGAACCGCCTGCCGCAGCTGCACATGTCACTGCACGCCTTCAGCCCCGGAAACCCGAAAGCAAGCCTGGTCCGGATTAATGGCCAGATCCTCCGGGAGGGGGATCGTCTGGCGGGGAAATACCGGCTCGACAAGATCGTCAAAAAGGGCGCCATTCTGGTTTATGACAACTATCGGTTTCTTGTTCCGCGGAAAGGCATCTCCGGACCGTAGTCATCGGCGAACCTGCAAGCCTCGAAGTAAAGATTCCGCAGCCGGATCAGTCTCTGTCGCCGGTTTCTGCCCGGAAATTCAGGCTGGGCACTAAGTCACATCAATCACCATCCCGGAGCCATACCAATGAAGCCAGACAAACAGGAGGAGTGTTGCGACCGCCGCCACCGGTATGAACGAACTCCACATGTGAGATGGTTTTTTTATGTTGTGCTTCAGCAGTGAGACCGCTGAAATCAGACTCCATATGAAGGTGATGCCGAGTAAAACAGTGGCCACCGGTACCGTAATATTGAGAAATTCCAGCGCATCGTCTCCAATGGCAATGATTGCAGTTGCAAACTCCATGGGTAAAAAAACATAGCCGAGTTTTTTTACCGTCTCGTTAAACGTGATGTGGCCGGCCAGCGACACGATGCCGCATAAAGCAAAATATATGGCGATTGAGGCAGCTATGAGCGTAAAAAAGGTCAATGGATACGGCCAGTTTGCCAGTATTACGCCTTGACGAGCGGCGGCCATATACATCCCCAGGAGGGCAGGAACAAAAATTGCCTCAACCATGCACGGCGATTTCGGTTCCACGAGTTCTGCGCCGGGCAGTCTCAGCCCGATCTTAAGCGCAGATTTTTCGACCGGACAGTTTCTGACGCAGGCCCAGCAGTCTATACAATGGCTGTTTGAGTCCATTGTGCTCGGATTGAGAAATGAAGGGCATTTCGGTGCCGGGCCGGTTCCATGCAGGCACGGCTTGTCTTTACATGTGCTGCATAGATTGCGATCGGCTCTCAACGCCGTGGCGCTGAGCCTTGTCAAGCGTGCGAGCCATCCGCCGATGGGGCATACGTATCGACAGAAGGCGCCCCTTCGGAATAAAACGCTGATGCCGACGGCCATAAGAGTTATAACGATAAACATGGCTGCGCCGTAAAATGCAACCGACTGAACCGGATAGATGCGTGTGATAAAGGTGATGAGAACAAAGGTTATCGGCAGTATCAGCTCTGCGTGTTGATATGGTTTTACGGCTTGTTTGACCGGTTTGAAAATCTTGTCTGCAAGCGTTCGGCTGAAATCGGTGATCAGCCCGAGGGGGCAGAGGTTGCCACACCAGAATCGCCCCAGAAAGATACCCGTCAGCGTGAGAAGGGGCATCCAGACGATCCATAGTACGAAATTAAAAAGGTTATTGCCGTTTTCGGTGTTGGCAAACCGGCCCAGTTTTATGGGACCCTCATTGTCAAACGGCCCGACACTCAGGTTGAACAGCGCGACGGCCAGAAGCAGGACAAAAATAACCAACATTATGATTCTGCTGATGTTCGTTGCAAATGGCATTCTTATGATTTTGTAAAGCAACCGCTCGTTATATTTTGAGCCTATCGGTAGAAATGCTTCTCCGTACGGCAAGTGATTGTTCTGCGCAGGTTTGTCAAACCACAGATAAAATACAAGTGAAAGATACGAGAAATAGAAAATGACCTGCAGGATCGTGGGCTCGGCGGTGTATCCGATCAACGCACTGAGGAAACTGCCGATTAAACTTCCATCACGGACAAGCCAACTTGTATCCCACGCCGTTATGGTTCCCGGAAGCAGCCCTCCCGCCTGAAGCATGAAGGTCGCTTTTCCAACAAGCCCGGCGGCAAAGATCATCATGATTATGCTTGTATATCTGAAAAATTTACTGACATCAAAGCGGTAAATTCCCCGGAACATCAAAAACGCAAGCAGGATGACAACGAGCAGCCCGAAAGCTGCTCCGATGAGCGTGTCAACCGGTGAGATGGCGGCGAGATTGCCCAGAAACAGGACGGTTTCGACGCCTTCCCGGAA
>JAADGW010000055.1 GCA_013152145.1 Deltaproteobacteria bacterium | reverse complement strand
GCTTGTCGGCACAACTGACGAAGCTTCTCAAGATTGAAATCGACATCGGCGATGCGCAACTCCGGGGTCGCCACGCCGAGGCGCAACAGTCCATAACTGGCCAGGTCGATCAATGTATTGGCTGCCGTTTCCGTCATATCCACTCCTTCATCCATCAGACAACCGGCAAAACTTACCCGGTCAGCCCGAAAGCGTTCGGCAGATGCTGAATGGTTATCCTCTCATCACTCTGGCACAGAATTGCGACAACATCAAATCGGGGCTGCAACTTGGCATACTTTCCCTGCTTCAGGTACCATTGTGCAGTGCGGATAATCTGCTGCTGTTTGCGCAGGCCAACCGCCTCCTGCGGCAGACCGAAGCCGGTGCCGCGCCGGGTCTTCACCTCGACAAACAACAGTTCGGTTTTGCTGCGGGCAATAATATCGATTTCACCGACCGGGGTACGATAGTTGCGGGCCAGAATCTTCAGCCCCTGCCGGTGCAGATAATCAGCCGCCCGCTCTTCCCCCCATTGCCCCAAAGCCTGCCGCGTTTTAGACATCTAGCGCTCCAGATACTCTTTGACACCGGCGAAACTGGCCCGGTGATGGCGGCACGGTCCCAGCTCGGCAATCGCCTGCCGGTGCTGTACCGTGCCGTAGCCTTTGTGTCTGGCGAAACCGTAACCCGGATGCTGTCGGTCAAGACTGAGCATGATGCGATCCCGCACCACCTTGGCAACGACCGATGCGGCGGCAATCGACAGTGAACGACTGTCCCCTTTTTTCAGGGTCTGCTGCGAAATTTTTACCGGCAACGGGGTTATACCGTCAATCAACAGATGATCAGGAGTCTCCGGCAACCGTTCGATCGCCCGCTGCATTGCCAACAAGGTCGCCTTATTGATACGATCAATTTCCACGGTCGTCGCAACACCGATACCGACGGCGCGGGCCTGTGCCCCGATCAGCGGATAAAACCTGTCGCGCTGTTTCTCCGTCAGCTGCTTCGAATCGGTCAGTCCGGGCAGTTCAAACCCCTGCGGCAGGATCACCGCAGCAGCGACCACCGGACCGGCAAGCGGACCACGGCCCGCCTCGTCAATACCGGCAACCGCATGAAACCCATTCCGCCGCGCCTGTTCTTCAAAATGGAGCGTGGAGACTTCACTGTCAGCGAACAGTTCCAGAGTGTTCATCTCAAAGAGTACCGTCATCTGAAATGCTAAAAAAAAAGCCCCCAACTTTCCATTGGGGGCTCATCTTACTGAATTCTGAACGCTCAGACCATACGCTTTTCGGAAATCCGGGCAGCCTTACCACGCAGATTGCGCAGGTAGTAAAGCTTGGCGCGACGAACCTGGCCGATACGAATAACTTCAATTTTTTCGATGTTCGGTGAGTGCAGCGGGAAAATCCGCTCGACACCGATGCCACCGGAAATCTTGCGCACGGTGTAGGAAGAACCGATACCGCGGCTCAGGCGCTTAATGCAGACCCCCTGAAAAAGCTGAATCCGCTGTTTGTCGCCTTCAGTAATCTTGACGTGAACCTTGAGGGTGTCGCCGGCTTTAAAAACCGGGATATCCTTTTTCTGTTGTTCCATTTCCAACTGATCGATGATGTTCATCCTTCATCCTCCTCGATGTATCAATTCCGTTTTCTTTTCAATACGGTTTCTTCGTTGATTGATCTGCAGGACAAACCCTGCGGAAAACCTTTAAGTTGTATTTTTCGAAGCTGTGGCCGGTTTCAGTTTCGCCAGCAGCCGCTTATCTTCCTCACTCAAATCCACCTGCTCCAGCAGTTCCGGCCGCCGTTGCCAGGTCCGCAGCAACTGCTGTTCCCGCCGCCAGCGGGCGATCTTGCCGTGATCCCCGGAGAGCAATACCGGCGGCACTTCCATGCCGTCAAAGACCGCCGGTCGGGTGTACTGCGGATATTCAAGCAAACCGTCCGAAAATGAATCCGTTTCGGCGCTCCCCTGACAACCGAGCACTCCGGGAAGATAGCGCGAGATGGCATCAATCATCACCATCGCCGGCAATTCTCCGCCGGTCAGAACAAAATCCCCGAGAGAATATTCGGCATCGACCAGCGACTGGCGTACCCGCTCGTCGAAACCTTCGTAACGGCCGCAGAGGAAAATCAACCCTTCTTCCCGGGCCAGCTCCTTCGCATGCTGCTGATTAAATGGAATGCCCTGCGGCGTCATCAACAGCACTTTCGAACGCGGTGACCGCCGCTTCAGCTCAGCGACGGCCCGGGCGATCGGCTCCGGCTTCATCACCATGCCGTCACCACCCCCATAGGGAGTATCGTCGGTGGTCAGATGCTTACCTTCGGCCCAGTTACGTAAATTATGCGCACGAACCTGCAGCAGCTGCTGCTTAATGGCCCGGCCGAGGATACTCTCCTGCAACGGCGATTCAAACATGCCGGGGAACAGGGTCAAAACGTCAAAGATCATGGTTCTTGCGGAACCAACCCTTCAGGCAGATCAACCTGCATGACCTGCTGCTGAAGATCGATCTCCAGTACAAACTGCGCCACGGCGGGGATCAGCACCTCACCATACTCCCCCTTGACGACATAGGTATCATGGGCGGCGGTGGTGAACATCTGTTGCAGTTGACCAATCGGGCCGCGCTGACGATCGATCACCTGCAGGCCTTTCAACTGTTTCCAGTAAAACTCGTCATCTTCCAGCACCGGCAACTGGTTTTCCGGCAACAGAACCTGTCCCCCGACCATATGTTCGACCAGATTGATCGATTCATAATTCTGCAGACGCAACAAAACCTGCCCTTTATGGACCGACTGACGGACCGGTTTGACTGTCAGTGACTCACCTGTGGGCAGGTGTAGAAAAATCTGCTCGATTGTCAGCAGAACCTCGGGATCAGCCGAATCCAGCCGGATCTTGAGATCACCACGCAAACCGTGCGTACCAACTATTTTACCAATCTCCAGCAACAACTCTGATCGGTTATCCATCTGCGCTACTCTCAAAACCGACCCGACGACCCGGATTACTCCATGATCTGCAGCGACGCCCGACGATTCTCACGGGTTGCCTTGGCATTCAGCAAGGTACGCATCGCTTTTGCATTGCGTCCCTGCTTACCAATGATCCGTCCCATATCTTCCTGGGCGGCCGCCAACTTGACGAGAACAGTTCCATCTTCGGCCTCTTCTTCGGAGATAACGATCTCGTCAGGTTTTTCGACCAGAGACTTGGCGATATACTCGATCAGGTCTTTCATGGGTCATCCTCCGGGTGGATAGGGGCCCGTCGCCCCGGATTCGGACCAGTTCGGTTCAGGCTTTATTTAAGCAGTCGCCTTCGCCTTGAACTTGGCCCAGACACCGGCACCACGCAACAGCCGGCGAACCGTATCGGTCGGCTGAGCACCCTTGTTGAGCCACTCAAGGGCGCGATCTTCTTTAAAGTTCAGCAGGGACTGCTCCTGATGCGGATCGTACTGCCCCAGGGCCTCAATAAACCGGCCATCCCGTGGAAAACGCTCATCGGCCACAACGACCTGGTAGAACGGCTTCTTTTTCGCGCCACCGCGGGCGAGCCTGATCTTTACTGCCATGCTGTTTCTCCTTCTGGTCCTTCTTTTATGTGTTTCGAATAGTAGAAATCGGTTCTCTATTCACTGTTTCAAAAAGGAAGCTGACCACCCCGGCCGAGCATCCCTTTGAGCCCTTTGGGACCCATTTTCTGCATCTTTTTCATCATTTTCTGCGCTTCAACGAAACGCTTGAGTAACTGATTGACATCCTGCACGCGGGTACCGCTGCCGTTGGCAATCCGCAACCGGCGCGAACCATTGAGAATTTTATGGTCATGCCGCTCCCGCCGGGTCATCGAGCGGATAATCGCTTCGATTTTCTTAAGCTCGTCTTCCGGCAGCTGCATCCCTTTGGCCTGTTTCATCGCCTTGCCGGCCCCGGGAATCAGCTTCAGCAGTGAATCGATGGAACCCATCTTTTTGACCATCTGCATCTGCTCAAGAAAGGTCTCCAGCGTGAAACCATCCTTGCGCAGCTTCTGCTCCATCGCCGCGGCATCTTCTTCTTTGACCGCCGACTGGGCTTTCTCAATCAGGCTGAGGACATCGCCCATGCCGAGGATTCGCTGAGCCATCCGGTCGGGATGAAACTGCTCCAGGGCATCCAGCTTTTCCCCCATACCGATCAGCTTGATCGGCTTGCCGGTAACCGCCCGGATCGACAAGGCCGCCCCGCCACGGGCATCACCGTCCAACTTGGTGAGAATAATCCCGGTCAACGGCAACTGCTCGTCAAAGCTGGCGGCGACGGTCACCGCATCCTGCCCGGTCATCGCATCGGCGACGAACAGGATCTCCTGCGGAACGACGTTGGCAACAATCCGCTGTAACTCGCCCATCAACTCGGAGTCGATGTGCAAACGACCGGCGGTATCAAGGATCAGTGTATCAAAACCGTTCAGCTCTGCATAGTCGCGGGCCCGGGTGCAGATATCGACCGGGTCCTGCCCGGATTGTGAATCAAACACCTCGACATTGATCTGCCGGCCGAGTATCTTCAGCTGCTCGATTGCCGCCGGACGATAAACGTCGGCGGGGACCAGCAATGGATTGCGTTTATCGCGCCGCAGCTTCAAAGCCAGCTTGCCGCAGGTGGTCGTCTTACCCGCCCCCTGCAGACCACAAAGCATCAGGGGGACCGGCGGCTTGACCGCCAGATTGAGGGAATTATCCTCCCCCTCACCCATCAGCTCGGCCAGTTCTTCACGGACGACCTTGATGACCTGCTGGGCCGGGGTCAGACTTTTCAGGACATCTTGTCCGACTGCCCGCTCACCGACACGACTGACAAAGCCTTTGACAACCCGAAAGTTGACGTCCGCCTCAAGCAGGACCAGGCGGATTTCCCGCATGGTTTCTTTTATATGCTGTTCGGTTAAGGTTCCGTGTCCACGGAGCTTCTTGAAAACCGATTCCAGCTTGTCAGATAATGTATCAAACATACCACTGCTACAGCAAAATTCACGAAAGGATAAATATATGTAAGGGGTAAACCCTTGTCAAGCTCAAAACCCGCGCAAAACAAGCCGCTAGGGGATCAGCGAATAAGTTCCGTCCTGCTTGTGCCAGATCTCCGCCCCCTCCAGACCAACGTCCGTCAGGACCTCTACTATTTTATTGCGCAGCGACAACGGAAAACGGATCGCCAGACCGCAATCGGAGCTCAACTGGCGTGGCACCGGAATCAACAACACCGCCAGCTTTTCGGCCTTGAGAACTTTTTCCGCCTTCATCACCCGATGGATCGAATGAAAAATGGCCACGCAATCGCCGTCATCAACCACCTGAAATACTCCTTCTGAACCAACCTCCAGCCCAGCTCGGCCGCGCATCATGCCACGTTTACCCATGATTTTGCAAGGGGAACCTTCGATTTGTTGACAATTGACAGCAATCCGATCCGGGGAGTAGAGTAACCGGTGAAATAGATTGGTAAAAATGTCACTCGAAGGGACCACTGACCGTGTATGCTCATTCTTTCCTGCCGCTCGCGACTCTACTGTTTTTTTCACTCGGCGCCAACTTGCCGCTCGGCTTCCTGCGTGAAGCCAGTCGCAAGTTTTCGCTGCGCTGGTTTGTCCTGGTCCATCTGTCGATTCCTTTCATTATTGCCCTGCGGCTGCTGCTCGGCTTCAGCTGGAAAGTGATTCCCCTGACTCTTTTCTGTGCCGTCGCCGGACAACTTATCGGTGGCCGGATACGTCGTCGTACGTCACCATGACGCGTAAAGACCGAGCCCCAATGCAACAGGCGCAACGAGTCGGCACACTCCTCAAACAGGTACTTGGTGAACGGGGAATTGATGATCGGCTCTCCCGCTACCAGGCATGGCTGATCTGGGACAAGCTGGTCGGTGAGCAGATCGCCCGGCGGGCACGTCCTTTACGGTTCCGCCAGGGCGTATTGGAAGTTCAGGTTGATCACCCGGTCTGGATGCAGCAACTGCAGATGCTCAAACCACAGATTCTGGCCAAGCTGCATCAGCAGCTGCCGGATGCCGATATCACTGACATCTACCTACGCAAGGCACCGACACCGACCGCCAGAAGAGAACAAAAGACCGAAGCAGAGCCTCCAGCCTGGCAACGGGCCCAACTGACAGAGAAAGAAAAACAACAGATAGAGGAACAGCTGGCACCACTTGCTGATCCAGAACTACGCGCTGAGATGCGCCGCCTGTTCACACTGCAGATGCGCCTCAATAAAGGGCGCAAGGAAGACAGTTAGGAGGCCATCCGACAATAAGTGCATATTATGACCCAATGCGGCCACCGACAATGATGTGAAACCCGCCACTCATAACTTACTTCAAACCAGCCACCTGTTATGAAACAAAACCGCCACCCTGTAAACCGGGCAGCGGCATGTCAAAATTTACTACTTTTGCGAATAAATCAGATTACTCCGAGATTCGCCGTCAAAAATGAAATCCTGATTTTTGATAAGTCGAATCTGTGAGATTTGTCCTTAGATGAAGCAGAACCCAATCACCTCTCAATACTTGATAGTTGAGATGTGACCCTCCTCGAATATTTGACTCGAATATTTATTTGCGTCGAAACCCAGGGGGCGTAGACGGTTTTTCTGCCCATCTCGCTGATCTTCTTTTGAACCGGTTGCGAATTGGC
>JAADGW010000286.1 GCA_013152145.1 Deltaproteobacteria bacterium | reverse complement strand
AAAACGATGTTTCATCGGGGTAAAGTTCTCCTTGTTGGCGGACCAGTACCGGCGCGACAAAATGCCAGGCCTGGTTGGTGTCTTTCACCAGGGTTGCCTTTTTCAGTGTGTCCACTGCCAGATGTTCCGGCAGCTGCAGGTGCTGATTGCCGGTGGTCAGCAGCGGACTGTGGTCGCGGTAAAAGACCCCAGCCTGTACGACATCCGGAAAACTCATGATCGCTTCGAGCGGTTTTTTGGCGTTGGCTTCACTTTCGTACAGCAGCGAGAGGACACTCTGTTCCGACAGGGTTTCGACAATGCGCAACCCCTGGGCGACCATCTGCTCCGCTGCCCGATAACCGGTGACCAGGGCTGCCGTGACTGATGCTGTCAGCGCCAGACTGATAATCCCCAGTGAGACGATCCCGAGAATTCGTCCTCTGAAGCTGGCAAACGGTTTAAGTATCAGTGTGAGCAGTTTCATATCTCTGTCCAGCGATCAGCGTGACGGGAAAGTCAGCCTGAAATCCTCTTGCTGCTGTGGGGTGAAAATCAATCCAAGGTGTGCTGCGGTCCTCAGGTTGACGGCCAGATCCAGTCGTTTCAATGGAATGACCTGTGACGTTTCGGGGGCGACAGACTGTTTGTCGAGAAGTTCGGACAGCTCCTGGCCGAGACCGTAGTTGTCCGGATACAGGGCAAAAAGAACGCCGCGTTTGGCATGTGACGGCTTATTGGACATGATGACCAGGTCTTTATCCCAGGCTTTTTGCAGCAGCAGCGGCAGAACCACATCATCATTCACGGTGACCTTGTCAAGCGGCAGCCAGATGACATCTGTCTCGCCATGGATCTTTTGCAGAATACTGCGATAATGCAGCATCGCTTCGCGCAAGGTTTCAGCTGGGTATGCGAACAGCTCAAGCTTCTGTTTTTTCGCCGCTTTTTTTGCCAGGGGGATCAGCCAGCCGAGAGTTTTTGGAGAGTAGACAACAAAAACTCGCTTGCTGTCCGGGACCAGTGATTTCAAACGGGAGAAAAGTGCTGCGGGGTCGGCCGACAGACTGACCCCGGAAATACCGTTGGGAACCATCGACAGCGCACCGGAGACTGTCGGTATATTCAGCTGCAACTTTCTGGCCGCCAGATAACCCCGTTTGCCGAGCGTGATAATGCCGGCCGGTCGATTTTTTTTGAGAGCGTTTCTCAGATCCTCCAGCCGATAGTCTCTGGAGAGAGGATAACGCTGGACGGTTCGGCCGGGTTTCGCCGAAATGCCGCTTATGATTGTCTCGAAGACCTCTTTGTACGGAGCATCGACATCCGGGAAAATAACGGCCGTTTGTTTTGCGGCAAAAGCGGGCTGGACGAACAGGAACAACAGAAGCGCAAACAGAAATACAGGCGTGCGGAGATTGACAGTGCAGTGAGCGGTTTGTAAAACCGGACAACTGTACGGACTGTTATGGACCCTGTCTTGACGAGAGGCGAAGGTTTGATGGTTCATAACATATTAAAATCAGAGAGAAACTTTTACATTTAGTGATTCTGCCGGGTTGCGCTTGTGGAAGCTAAATTAATGAAAACTGATAATCTCACAGGGGACCTGACAGGTCAATATTTTTAATCTGTTCCGACTGTGACCGCGACCGGCAGCGACAGAGATTCATGTGACTCTGCTGAGCATGGTTTGCCGGCTCTCTGGCTGAATAGTTACCGGCGAACTTCAGGCCCGGCGGATAATTTCGACCAGCAGTTCGCTGACTTTGACCATGTCGTCAACCGCGACCTGCTCGTTGACTGTGTGGACTTTGGCCATGCCGGTCGCCAGGATGACCATCTCGATTCCGTGGCCATTATAGATGTTGGCATCCGAGCCGCCGCCCGCCGCCCGGATTTCCTGGGGCCGGTCGATAGCCTCACCCGCTTCACGGATAATCTGCAGGATCGGCGCAGCTTCGCTGACCTGCATCAGCGGAAAATCCTCCCACAGTTCCAGGGCCAGGGAGGCCTGTTTCGGTTTGCCGTCAACTTCGATGGTCGCTTTAGCGACCTCCTCTTCGAACGCTCTGATGATCTGTTCGGTTTGTCGGCGCAGTTTGTCGGCACTGTGACTGCGAACCTCGCCGTGCAGCGTCACCTGCCGGGCGACAATATTCGAGGCCAGCCCGCCTTCGATGGTGCCGATATTGGCGGTGGTTTCAACATCGATCCGGCCGAGGGTCATTCCGGCAATCGCTTTGCCGGCGATCTCGATCGCTGAGATGCCTTCCTCGGGGCAGACCCCGGCATGGGCTTCGTGGCCGAGAATGTCGATCTTGAACCGGTTGGCGGCCGGGGCACGGTTGATGACGATATCGACCCCGGTGGTGTCGAGGGCGATGCCCCGTCTGGCGCTGAAACGGCTGAAATCGAGCTGTTTGGCTCCCAGCAGACCTTGTTCTTCACAGACCGTGGCGACGATTTCCAACGGCACGTGAGCAATCTGCTGTTCCCGCAAAACTTCGAGTGCTTCGATCAATTCTGCAATCCCGGCCTTGTCATCGGCCCCGAGAATGGTCTCTCCGGCACTGGTGAAGATACCGTCAATCAGCACCGGCTCAACATTCTCGGCCGGAGTCACCGTATCCATGTGGATGGAAATCAGCAGGGCTTCACCCGTTTTGCTTCCGGCAAGTCTGGCAATCAGGTTGCCGCTGGTGCTGTCGATTTTCGACCCGGCGCCGTCAAATTCAACCTCCGCGCCGAATTCGCGGAGCCGTTGCTCAAGGTAGCTGGCGAACGTGGCTTCGTTGTAAGACGGGCTGTCGATTGCCGCCTGGCGGGAAAACTCGGTCGTGAGACGGGTTTTGTTGATCATTTTGGTTTCCTTTAGGTTGGCAGTATGGAACGGCCCATGTTAGCCGGAAGCGATGCTGCTGGCAATTTTTTCGCGAGCAGTTCGCTGGACAGGTGTGGTTGAGAAGTGATATCCTCACCCGATTCGTGTGTCGTATCTAACCATAATTTCCGGACCGGAGATTCTGCCTGCCTTTGCGGTTTGCCCATGAGCTTGAATCAAGATTTTCAACCCCCACGTAAATCATTTGTTTTTGCCCGGCGGCGGCTCAGTCGCCGCTCACTGACCCTTGTCGTCGGTTTGATAATCGTCGTCGCGGTTGGTTTTATTTTGCTCAGCAGCGGGTCCAATTCGGATTTGCAGGCGCGAACGGCACCTGACGAACTCAGCGCTCCGCCGATTAATCCCCCCCCACCGGCACCGGTGCACAAGCAGCTGGATAAAATTGTCGCACCGGGAGAGACGATCACGACGATCCTCGGTGATTATTTCTCCCCTCAGGAAATTTATGAATTGAACCGACAAAGTCGCAAGGTGTTCCCTTTCACCAAGATCTGTGCCGGGCAACCCTACCGAATCAGTACTACTGATGGAAATTTTGACCGTTTTGTCTATGAAATTGACGATGAGGAACAGCTGGTTATCAGTCGTGACGCTGAAACGACCCGGATCGAGCGTTTGCCGATTATTTATGACGTACAGACCGAACTGGTTCAGGGAACGATTAAGACCAGCCTGTTTGATGCGGTGCATGAAATCGGCGAAGATTCCAAACTGGCTTTTATGCTGGCAGATATTTTTGCCTGGGATATCGATTTTATCCGCGATATCAGGGTTGGTGACAGCTTCAAGGTCCTGGTCGAAAAACGCTTTCGGGAAGGTCGCCCGGCCGGCTACGGCAAGGTGATTGCGGCAGAGTTCGTCAATCAGAGGAAGGTTTTCCGGGCTGTCCTGTTCAAAGATGGCGATCAACGCGCGTCTTATTACAATGAAGTCGGGGAAAATGTTCGCAAGGCCTTTCTCAAGGCACCGCTTCCCTTTACCCGGATCTCCTCCGGGTACACGATGAGGCGTTTCCATCCGATCACCAAAACCTGGAAGGCTCACCCGGCGATCGATTATGTGGCCCCGGTCGGGACGCCGATCAAAACGGTCGGGGACGGGACGATTTCGCGTATCGGTTATACCAAGGGGAACGGCAACTTTGTTGAAGTTCGTCACAGCAACGGTTACAAAAGCCTCTATCTGCACATGAAGGGGTTTGCCCGCGGTATGAAACTGGGCAAGCGGCTCGCTCAGGGACAAGTGATCGGTTATCTCGGCAGCACCGGGCTGGCGACCGGTCCCCACCTCTGCTTCCGGATGAAACACAACGGCGCACCGGTGAATCCGACCAAACTTAAGGTGCCTGCGGCGAAATCGGTCAGCAAGCGGCATCTGGCCGAGTTCCAGGCTTTGGCAGCGCCGCTGATTGCCCGTTTGGAGGGGGGGGGCGTTACAACCGCTGTGGCAAAACAGGAACC
This sequence comes from Deltaproteobacteria bacterium, assembly GCA_013152145.1. Classification (GTDB taxonomy): domain Bacteria; phylum Desulfobacterota; class Desulfuromonadia; order Desulfuromonadales; family Geopsychrobacteraceae; genus Malonomonas. Next base: position 2,131 of record JAADGW010000286.1, on the reverse strand, counting down.
GACCGGGCAAACTTCTGAGCGGCAGGCTGTGCAGTGACCGGTTGGCATGGCCGGTTGCTTGAGGTTGATCTGAACAGCGGCCATATCCAGTCGCAAAAACTTGCACCTGAACTGCTCCAGAATTATCTCGGTGGTCGCGGCTTGGGCGTTCGTCTGCTGCGCGACTACTATCAATGTGAACCTTTCTCTGCCGAAATCCCGCTGATCTTTTCTGTCGGGCCGCTCTGTGGTACCCCGGCACCGACCGCCGCGCGGCTGAGCGTGGTGTCCCGCTCTCCGCTGACCCGAACCGTTTATGACTGTTCCGCCGGTGGGCGGTTTGCCTGGCGTTTAAAGGCGGCCGGTTTCGACGCGTTGCGGATTGTCGGCCGGAGCGACAGCCCGCAGGTGTTGAAAATTACCCCCCAGGGTGGCGAATTACTGCCTGCTGACGACCTTTGGGGAAAAACTGTCAGCGCCACGGTTAAGGCCCTGGAACCTTTCGGCAGCGTGGCCGCCATCGGCCCGGCCGGTGAAAACCGTGTCCTGTTCGCCAATATCATGATGGGGGAGGGGAACTCTGTCGGCCGCGGCGGCCTCGGCGCAGTGATGGGAGCCAAGCGGCTGAAAGGGATCTGCGTTGCCGGCGACCTCAAAACGGAAATTCAGGATCGTGCACAGTTCGACCGCGCCCGCAACGATGTCATCCGCCTGTTTAATGCCTCTCCGGTGATTTTCGGTGATCTGGGAATTGCTCAGTACGGGACTCCGGCGCTGGTTGATCTGCTGGCACAGCGGCGGATGGCGCCGACGGAAAATTTCCGCAAGACCTATTTCCCCGCAGCAGATCACTACTCCGGTCCGGCGATCCGCAAACAGTATCAACCGAAGAAGCACGGCTGCTACGGCTGCCCGATCCAGTGCAAAAAAAGCACTCAGGACGGGACTCCGTTGCCGGAATATGAGACCGTTAATCACTTTGGTGCGCTCAACGGCATCACCGAGCTCCGCTCGATCATAAATTCCAACAACCTCTGCAATCAACTCGGCATGGACACTATTTCTGCCGCAGCGACCCTGTCCGCCTGGGGGGAAATTCGCGGCGAGTTTCCACGGGCGGAAAACATTGCTCAGCTTTTGCAGCAGATGGCGCAGCGGCAGGAGGTCGGCGAGCTGCTGGCCGAAGGTGCTGAGCGCGTCGCGCAACAGCTCGGCCGGCCTGAGCTGAGTATGAGCGTTAAAGGTCTGGAGCTTCCTGCTTATGACCCACGCGGGGCCTACGGTATGGCGCTGGCCTATTGCACCAGCAATCGCGGTGGCTGCCATTTGCGGGCCTATCCCATTGCCCACGAAATTCTGCGCAAGCCGGTTGCGACCGATCGGTTTGATTTTGCCGGCAAGGCACGGATGATAAAGATCGCTGAAGATTGCAACGCCGCGATCGATTCGCTGGTGGCCTGCAAATTCTCCTTTTTTGCCGCCGGCCCCGGCCTCGAAGAGTACGCCGAACTGCTCACGGCAACCACCGGTGTTGACTATTCGCCGCAGCGGCTGAAAGAGCTCGGCGAGCGGATTTACCTGACGGAGCGTTATTACAATCAGGAGAATGGTTTTACGGCCGCAGACGACCTGTTACCGGAGCGCTTTTTTACCGAGCCGGGCAGCAGTGGGGACGGGATTGAGGTGCCGCCGATCGACCGGCAGCGATTCGATGAAGAGCTTCAGAAGTATTATCGAATCCGTGGTCTGGATGAGCAGGGGAGGCTCCCGCAGACAAATTTTCTGGAGCAGCAAGTATGATCCGGCAGCTCGAAAAATTTGTCAGCAAACTGCAACTTGATGGCAGCGTCGATGCCGCCCGGACAGCTATTCTGGCGCAGGATGATTGCCTGCTCAGTCGGGGGGTGGAGCAGCTGTTGCCGCTTGGCCGGGTCGTGCTCGAACGCCTCAATGTTGTCTCACTGGTTCTGGCGGCACCGCCGTTGCCGTTGATTGAGCTGTTGCTCGAACGGATTCCGCAAGTCGCTGCGCTGCTCATTCCGCAAGATACGGAAACACGGACTTTTCTTCACGATATCCCGATTGTCCGTCAGCATGAGTTTTCGCTCGAGAATCCACAGCGACTGGTCGAACTGCTTGGTCAACGCAAAGG
>JAADGW010000107.1:5965-7039 GCA_013152145.1 Deltaproteobacteria bacterium | reverse complement strand
AGATTCAAAAAGACGCCCTGACGATCCTCAATTTCGAGGGGATCTCCTCCGCGGCTGAAAATATCCAGACCGGACGTTATCGACTGGTGGTGCCGCTCGGGATCGTCTGGCGTGGTGAAGCGGCTGGCCCAGTGAAGCAGTTTCTTGACTTTCTCTCAACGTCTGCAGCTCGTGAGGTGATGTTGAATATGCATGCTGTCCCGACGTCCAACTGAATCATTCAAGCAGGTTTCTTGATGTTCAGCATCCGCCACAGACTGCTCATACTGCAATGCAGCACCGTTCTGGTGGCATTGTTTCTCGGCGCGCTGAGTTATTCACTGTTTATTCCGGTAATTTTCAAATTACAGCAACAGCAGCTGCAACAGCTCTCCCGCGAGGCGGCCAAAGACCTGCAGGTTTATCTGGCCGGGCTGACCCAGCAGGTTGAGACTGTCGACCTGGAAAAATTTCATGATAAATACGGCGACCTGCCCCTGGAAGAACTGTTTGTCAGGCACTTCGCAAAACTCAGTCAAACCTTCCCGCTGATCAGTTATCTGGATAAAACGGCAAAGGAGACCATCCGGCTGGTGAACGGCCGCCCCTCCGAATATTTCTTTGATCTACGACAAACACCGATCGTGCGCGCCGCAAACGCTGAACCACAAGGTTCAGATCGGGATCGTCAAGTCAACGCCCGGTTTTAATCAGCCGGTTCTGCAACTGGCGATCACCCGGATCAGTTATTTCGGGGATAAGTTTCTCGGCACCCTGCTGATCAGTCTCCCCCTGACCGAGTTGACCCGACGGCTGCAAGCTTTGCCGATGTATGATGACAGTTTCCTCAGCCTGGCCGATGAACGACAGCTGCTGCTGGACACAAAAAACGGGGCGTTATTTATCCCCCTGCAAGCACCACTGTCCGCCCAACCGGGCCGACAACAGGTTAACGGCGAGGATCTGTTTATTGCTTCGGCAAAGGTTGATCGAACCCCCTGGCGGGTTGTTGCCGGGCTGCCTTACGGGACCTTTGTCAGCAAATTGAACAGCCTGAAAATCCTCGCCGTGCTGACCGGGGTGCTGGTCACCCTG
>JAADGW010000107.1:0-5858 GCA_013152145.1 Deltaproteobacteria bacterium | reverse complement strand
CGCGACTTCGACAAACTGGGCGCCGCCATCAACACCATGACCCGGGATATTGCTCGACACCGCAACTCACTGGAATCACTGCAACAGATCCTGCAGTCGATCATCGACCCACTGGTGGTTGCCGACCCGCAGGGGCTGATCAAGCAGGTGAATCACGCCACCCTGGAACTGCTCAGCTGTGAGGAAAAAAGCCTGCTCGGCAGGCCGCTGGCCGACCTGTTCCCCGAGCCGCCGACGCTGCTGACCAAAGCCAGTTTTTCCTCCGCCCTGCTGCGTAAGCGGGTCACCAATCTGGAAACCTTTGTCCGCTCATGTCAGGGCAAGCGGATTGCGGTGCTCTTCTCCAGTTCCCCGGTCCCGGGAAAAAACATCGAAATGGGCGTGGTCGGCATCATCAAAAATATTGATGAGTTGATGACCGCGCGGCTTGCCCGGGAACATGCTCTGCGTGAGGCGGAGGAAGCTCATCGCCGGATTGATGCCCTGCTCAGGTCGGTGGCCGACGGTCTGATCGTTACCGATCTCTCCGGCAAGGTCCTGCTCCACAATCAGCCGGCCGAACAGCTGCTCGGCACCCCGGGTCAACCGCTGTTCTGTAGCCTGCTGAAAGCCCTGCCCGATCCCACGCTTTCGGACACCCTGCCGCCCTTCGATATCACCCTGCCGGCGAAAGCAGGAGCGCCGCACCGGATTCTGCAGATCCACAGCTCCCCGGTACTCGATCACCGCGGTTCACAAACCGGGATGGTCTCAGTCCTGCGCGATGTCACCCGCGAAAGAGCCCTGGAGCAGATTAAAAGTGAATTCATCTCAACCGCCGCCCACGAACTGAACTCTCCGCTGACCTCGATTCTCGGCTACAGCGAGTTACTGCTGGATCGTGAACTGAGCGACCGGTTCAGCGAAGAGCAAAAACGCGATTTCCTGGAAGAGATCCTCAACCGTTCAGAATCTCTGTCAAAAATCGTTGATGATCTGCTTAATATCAGCCGCATTGAATCGGGCAAACCGATCCCGCTCAATCTTCAACCGGCCGCGCTGGAGCCGCTGATCAGAAAAACTGTCGACGGCTATCAACTGACCGGCAAGGGACACAAATTTGACGTCCGGCTGCCTCAGCCCGACCAGCGACAGGTACTGGTTGATCTGTTCAGGATCCAGCAGGTGCTGGAAAACCTGCTCAGCAACGCGGTCAAATATTCACCCGAGACCGGCACCATCAGAATTGAAGGCAGCTTCGAACCAAACTTTTACAAGATCCAGATCACCGATCAAGGGATCGGCATGACGGAAGAACAACTGGAAAGAATTTTTGACAAATTCTACCGCTGTGATTCGAGCAACACGGCGGTCGGTGGCCTGGGTCTGGGGATGAGTATTGTCCGCCAGATCGTCGACGGCCATCAGGGCCGGATCAACGTCACCAGCGCGCTCGGCAAGGGAACCTGTGTCACCCTGCGGTTACCGCTGGCCGATTCCGAGGAGTCAGCAGCAGCGGAACAGCACCGACGCACAACGAGTTAACAGTCGACTCTCGCCGATAAAAATCACTCCGCCGGAAACTCCCCCTTGACAAAACAGCAACCCCGCTGTTCAATTAACAACAACCAAACAGATAATGAACAAACCATACAATATGAACACAAATCTTTAGAGTCAGTGGATATGCCGCGAAAAATACTCCTGAACGATGAACAGGTCATCTACGACAGTCTACAGGCGATCCGTGGTCTGCCGCAGAGCAGAATCGAGTTCATGCTGAAAAAGCTCGGCGGCCCGTTTGCCGGGACCTTCCGTCTTTCCGGCCCCTGGGGTGACTGCTACTACTATCTCAAAGTGGTCCCCAAGCTGACCCCGGCCCTGGTCGATCTGGTCATTCACCAGCTCAAAACCACTCCGGCACCGGAAGATGCCCGGCCACTGCTGGCCAGCCACTACATCTCTCCCAAAATGGCGGCCAGACTCAAGCAGCAGGGGATCGAATATGTCGACTGTGCCGGCAACCTCTACCTCAACCGGATGCCGCTCTATATTGAAATCGGCGGGCAGAAACATGCTCAGAAACCCCCGGGAGCGGACCGTCTGTTCCGCACCGCCGGACTCAAACTGGTCTACCTGTTTCTGCGCAATCAACAGGCGATCAACGCCACCTACCGGATGCTGGCCGACGACGCCGGTATCGCCCTGGGAGCCATCGGCAGCCTGTTCGGCGAACTGGAGAAAAGACATAATCTGATTGTCAAAGATGGCGAGCGGCAGCTGCTGGCGGTCGAAGAGCTGCTGCAGCGCTGGCAACTCGGATACCTGGAGACCTTACGCCCGAAACTCGTCCTGCAACGCTGCCGACTGGCCCCCGGCTACAGTATCGCCCAGCTCCCCGAGCGGTTGCAGCAACTGTCCGAAGGCAAACAGGTGCTGATCGGTGGTGAGCTGGGGGCATCCCTGTTGACCAGCGGGTTTGAGCCGCAGAACGCGGTGCTCTACCTGAATCCGGAACAGCAGTTAAAGCTGATGCTGCAACTGCACCTGACTCCCGAAACAACCGGCAACATCACCCTGCTGCAACCCTTCGGTCGCCAGTGCAACTGGACCGGCTGGCAGCCGGACGGCCTGACCCTGGCCGATCCGCTGCTGACCTTCGCCGAACTCTCCGGCAGTGCCACCGATCAGGTCGCGCAAAAGCTGTACCGTCAATACCTGGTCCCGCGGATGAACCGCTGAGCCGATGAAACGACTGCGCCGCTTACTACAGCAGATCGACGGCCGCGGGTATAAGGCCTACAAGCAGCTCAAAGGCTGCTACGACTTCGGTCTCTTTCAGCTCAGTATCGATCATGTCCAGGGTGACCCGTTCGCCCAGCCCTCACGGATCAGCCTCCAGGTCGAGCCGATCCACCATGGTATCCCGGCCGACTTCTGGAAAACCCGCATCCGCCAGACCGCGCTGGAGGATTTTCTCGGCCGGCAGATCGCAGCGGCCATCAGTCAGCGGGTCAAGGGGCGACGTGGTACCGGTCACAGCGGCAGCATCAAAATTGCCACCAGCGGCCAGCAGATTCTAAGACGCAACGCGGTACTGATCGACGAACCGGGAATCGAAGCACGGCTGCTGTTTGCGTTGCCCGGTTCGGGACGCGCGATCCTCGCCCAAGAAGCGGCAGAGATGTTTTTCGATGAACTGCCGAAGCTGGTGCAGGAAGGCCTTGAATGGCGCGGACGGTCGCTGCTGAGGATACAGCAACAGATCGAGCAGGTCGAAGATCAGGAGTTTCTCCGCTGCCAACTTGCCGGACTCGATGCCGTCGCCTTTGTCGCCAACGGCTCCCTGCTGCCCCGCGCCAGCGGCATCGATGATCGCCCGCTGACGGACGGCATTCCCTTTCAGGCCCCGGCCGAGCTGGAGCGCTCAGTGGTGCTGCCGAATCGCGGCACAATCACCGGCATGGCGATCCCGCGCGGCGTCAGCCTGATCGTCGGTGGTGGCTTTCACGGCAAATCGACCCTGCTGCAGGCACTGGAACTGGGAGTCTACAATCACCTCCCCGGCGATGGCCGCGAACTGGTGGTCACCACCCCGACCGCCGTAAAAATCCGCGCCGAGGACCACCGGGCGGTCAACAGTGTCGACATCAGCCCGTTTATCGGCACCCTGCCGGGCAACCGGCCAACCGACTGCTTCTCAACCGAGAACGCCAGTGGCAGCACCTCACAGGCGGCCAACATCATTGAGGCCCTTGAATGCGGCTGTGACTGCCTGTTGATCGATGAAGACACCTCGGCGACCAATTTCATGATCCGCGACGCGCGTATGCAGCAGCTGGTCCCTGACGATCGGGAACCGATCACCCCGCTGCTGCACCGGGTGCGCGAACTGTATGAACAGGAAGCAATTTCGAGCATTATCGTCACCGGAGGATCGGGAGACTACCTGGCGGTGGCCGACCGGGTCATTATGCTCGATAACTACCGACCGGCCGACGTGACAGCGCAGGCCCGCAAACTTGCCGGAGCCGCACCCACTCCAGCCAACCCCCGTCCGCTACGGCCGAAACAGCTGCGCCGGATCGACCTGAAAACCGGCCCGCTGCCCGGCCAACGCGAGGTGAAGATTCTGGTTCGCGAACAACGCCTGCTCGAGTACGGCCGCAGGCGGATCGATCTGTCAAAAGTCGAGCAGCTGATCGACAGCGGGCAGACCGAGGCGATCGGCCTGCTGCTCGCTTGGTGCTGGCGTCACGACCCGCAACAATCTGCCGGGCTGCCGGGTAGCCTGCGACAGGCATTGAATCAGGTGGAACAGGATGGTCTTGACATCCTGCTACCGTGGAAAACCGGCCATCTGGCCCTGCCGCGCTACTATGAACTGATGGCGGCGGCGAACCGTCTACGACCAACCGGGTAAATCTTGAACCGAACGGCGGTTTTCGCATTCATCCCTTGTCCGTAGCGGATAAAGCTGTTTATATAACGAACCTGTTTTTACTCTGACTGAACTTCTGGGACTTTTGCCGATGTCGATCGTGACCCGACTGCTGAAAGTGCTTAACCGGACCGGTTTTCGCCTGCTGATCCTGGCAGTGCTGGTCGGAATTGTTGCCGGTTCCGGCGCGGTTTTCTTCTACTTTGCGACCAACAGCGTCGAGCACCTGATGCTCGGTAAAATCGGCAATTTCCACCCCCCCCTGGAAGGCACCCCGGAATCCTCCTTTACTCAGGTGATCAACGGACTTTCGGCCCCTTATCGCTGGTTCCTGTTCTTGATCCCGGCATTCGGCGGACTGATTTCCGGCTGGCTGGTCTACACCTATGCCCCGGAAGCGGAAGGACACGGTACCGACGGCGCACTGGAGGCCTTTCACCGCAAAAACGGGGTTATCCGCGGCCGGGTGCCGATCATCAAAACCGTCGCCTCGATCGTCACCATCGGTACCGGCGGGTCGGCCGGCCGGGAAGGTCCGATCGCCCAGATCGGTGCCGGTTTCGGCTCTTTTGTTGCCACCCGGCTCGGTCTGTCCTCAGCGGACCGGCGGATTCTGCTGCTGGCGGGCATAGCCGGCGGCATCGGCGCCACCTTCCGCTCCCCCTTGGGCGGTGCCCTGTTTGCCGTTGAAGTCCTCTATCGTGACCCCGAGTTTGAGCATGAAGGGCTGATTCCCTGTATCATCTCATCAATCATTGCCTATTCGTTGTTCGGTTCCGCCACCGGCTGGAAACCGTTGCTGGCAACACCGCACTTCCAGTTCAACCATCCGGGTGAGCTGCTGCTTTACCTGGCCCTCGGTATCAGCTGCGCCCTGCTCGGCGTGGTTTACGTTAAAACCTTTTACGGTCTGCGCGACCTGTTCCGTAAGCTGCCGCTGCCGAATTGGCAGAAACCGGCTATCGGTGGACTGGGGCTTGGCCTGCTGGCTCTGTTTATTCCACAGGTACTCGGCTCCGGCTATGGCCTGGTACAAGCTGCCCTGTACGGTAAAATGGCTCTCTGGGTGATGCTGGTGATCGCCCTGGCGAAGATCCTCGCCACCAGCCTGACGATTTCCTCCGGTGGTTCCGGCGGCGTTTTTGCTCCCAGCCTGGTGATTGGTGCCATGCTCGGCGGTGCATTCGGCGCTTCTGCCGAAACCCTCTTCCCGCTCCTGACCCAGGACCCGCGGGCCTACGTTCTGGTGGGAATGGCCGGCTTTTTCGCCGGGGTCGCCAACGCACCGATCGCCACCCTGATCATGGTCTCCGAGTTGACCGGGAACTACAGCCTGTTGGCCCCGCTGATGCTGGTCTGCGTGGTAGCAATGCTGGTCATGCGCAAAAACACCATCTATGAAAAACAGGTCGCCAGACGTTTCGACTCCCCGGCCCAC
>JAADGW010000035.1 GCA_013152145.1 Deltaproteobacteria bacterium | reverse complement strand
GCCAGCAGCGGGCACTGATCGATTTCAACCACCGATCGGCTGCGTGAACGGTAAAAACCGCTAATTAAGCGACCCGCAGAGTGAGAACATTTGAGCTGTGCCCGGCTGCGATATCCCCACTCGTCAGCCGCAGGAACAATCGGCTGCAGCAGCTGTGGATCAACTCCCGCCTGTCGCCTCAGGGTGTCGGTAAACAGCTGCTGTTTCCAGCGGAGCTGTTCAGCATAAGGCAGCTGCTGCCACTGACAGCCGCCGCATTCCTCGGCCACCGGACAGAGTGGCTCCCGTCGCAGCGGCGAAGCCTGCAACAGCTCGACAACCTCGCCCTCGGCAAAGTTCTTTTTCTCCTTACGCAACCGGCAGAGTACGACATCGCCCGGAAAGGCCCCGGGGACAAAAATGACCCGTCCCTGCTCCCGGGCGATCCCATTGCCGCCATTCACCAGAGCATCAATTCGTAACGGACCGATCAGCTGACCGGCTGTCTTTTTTCTCGACAATGATCCGCTCAGCCGGCAGTGGGTTTAAAATTGTCTGCATCAAACGTCAAAGTGGCAAAATAATCCGCGACGGTCTCTTCACGCCGGATCAGTTCGACACTGCCGTCAGTCCGCAGCAGCAATTCCTTGGGCCGCAGGCGACCGTTGTACTGAAACCCCATGGCGTGACCGTGGGCGCCGGTGTCATGTATCACCAGCAGGTCACCCTCTTCAATCTGCGGCAGTTCTCGCTGCACGGCGAACTTGTCGTTATTTTCACACAGAGAGCCGACCACATCGTAAACCTCGGTCGGTGCCGAATCCGGTTTGCCGACCACATCAATATGATGATAAGCCTGGTAAAGCGCCGGCCGCATCAACGCGGACATACAGGCATCGACGCCGATATATTGACGATAGGTGTCCTTATGGTTGATCGCCGTAGTCACCAGACAGCCGTGCGGACCGGTCATGAAGCGACCGCTTTCCATATACATGCGCGGAACGTAGCCATGTTTCTGCTGAAAGGCCTCAAACTGTGCGGTAATTTCTTCCGCCATAGCGGTAAGGTTGAGCGGTTCCTGCTCCGGACGGTAGGGAATGCCGAACCCGCCACCGATATTGACAAATTCAAACCGGATGCCCAATGCTTTTTCAACCTGTTCGGTCATCTCCAGAACCATCCGCGCGGTCTCAACCATATACGTGTAATCCAGCTCATTTGAGGCGACCATGGTATGCAGACCAAAACGAGTGGCACCGCGCTCCTGAGCTTTGCGATAGGCAGCAACAACCTGCTCGTCGCTGACGCCGTATTTCGCTTCAACCGGGTTGCCGATAATCAGATTTCCCGTACGTCGCGGACCCGGGTTGTAACGGAAACAGACCAACTCAGGAAATTCCGGCACCTTGTCGATCAGTGAGATATCATCCAGATTCAACACGCAACCACCGTCGGCAGCGGCCGCCTGAAATTCAGCCCGATCGGTGTTATTCGAGGTGAACATGATGTCCTCACCGCGAGCACCGAGTTCGCGACTCATCAACAGCTCAGGGATCGAACTGCAGTCGGCGCCGAAACCCATCTCGAACATCAGCTGTAGAATCCGCGGATTGGGCAGCGCCTTAACCGCGTAGTATTCACGGAAACCGGCAACCCCGGAGAAGGCCTGTTTCAACGCCTCGCCGGTCTCACGAATACCGACTTCATCGTAAACGTGAAAGGGGGTGCCGAAATGAGCGGCCAACTGATCCACGATCGGGATGAGACGGTCTTTAAAACCTTGGGACATGGGCATAAAAAACTCCTGCACAAATATAATTCAACGATTCAGATCGATTTGTCTGGTTTCTTTAATGGTGTTGAGAACAATACAGGTGCGGGTGGAGATAACCCCCTTGAGAGGCGCCAGTTCATCGCGCAGCACAACCCCGAGTTCAGTATTGTCAGCGACACGCAATTTAAGCAGATAACCGTCCTCACCGGCGACCTGATGGACCTCTTGCACCCCGGTTACCGCGCATAACTGCTCGACAAGCCGCTCGTCCGCCACCACCCGAAGCTGCACAAAAGCGGTCAAACCCTGGCCGAATTCATGCGGGTTCAAACGAACCTCATAGCCCTCAATAAACCCCCGTTCCTCCAATTTACGGATACGCTCAAGAACGGCCGAAGGAACCATGCCGACTCGACGAGCAACTTCAGCGTTGGGGATTCGCGCTTTTTCCTGAAGGATCTGCAGAATTTGATGGTCGATTTCGTCGATTATTCTCTTAATATCCATAGATTGTGAATATTATTCATATGGCAGAGAAAGTCAACGCTATCTGTCAACTTTTTCTTTACAGAAGGGATATTGGCAATCAACCGTTGACCGAAGCCATTCTCAGTTGTTTCGTGACTGCCGATGAGCGTAAATAGTGGGAACAAAAACGGGAAATACCGATAGACAGGCCGGGCGAAGAACCATGCATGACGTGGGGTAATTGCAGAAAAAGAACGCCGGCGACAACAATCCCGTGCGCAATCTCACGCCCTAAAGAAGAGACCAGTCGCTGCCGGACCTGTTCACTGGTTGGTGAGAAATGGGTCGCGTAATCATCCACCCGACACTGGCTCAACCATTGACAGCAATCGCTGAAATCCTGGTAAGAACCGATCAACTGAAGGCGGCTGTATTCAAAGTCAAGCTTGAACAAACGACATTGCTCAGAAGTCGTTAACCCGTGCAGACACAAATTCGGGTAATGATCAACTAAGCTCCGATATTCCTCCTGACTACAAGTCAACATGGACAAGCACCCTCAATCAGGTTGGCATGACCCCTCCGAGGTCAATAGAACAGTGTATTAGCGACGGAAACTATACAATAAAGACTTCTATTCTGGCAACTTAACTTCTTCAAATGTTTTTTCACGGAAGAATTTGGCAGCAATATTCAGAAAACTGAAAGCACGTGTGAAATCAGATAGCCATTATAGATGAAGTAAACCGCCAGCAACCCGGCCCCTTCCCAACGATTGATTCTGCCCGGGCCGCGCACGCCGATGCCGACCACAAACAGGGCCAGTGTCAACCCTCCCATCACCGCAGAATCGCGCCAGAGGACCTCCGGCGGAACCTGCATCGGGTCGATGGCTCCGGCAATCCCGACCACTGCCAGGGTGTTAAACAAGTTGGAACCGAGCACATTGCCCAGAGCGAGATCGTGTTCCCCCTTCCGCGTTGCCGCCAGCGCAGAAGCCAGCTCCGGCAGCGAGGTACCGAGTGCCACGACCGTCAGTCCGATGATCAGGTCACTGAGGCCGAAAGCTCGAGCGATCTCCACCGCCCCCCAAACCAGAACCCGTGAGCTCAACATCAGCAGGAGAATCCCGAGAAACAGCCAGATCAACGCCCGTTTGAGTGGCATCGGTGCCACCTTGAGAGTGACATCCATATCCGCTTCAAGGCTGTCCTGTCGATGCTGCAGGCCCTGCCAGATCGACCAGCCGATCAACACGGCAAAAACACCGAGCAGGACCCAGGCATCGGAACGACTGATCCGACCATCGACAAGCTGACTGATGGCGAGCAACGTGACGGCAACTAAAATCGGCAGCTCTTTACGTAGAATGCTCGATTTAACCTCAATCGGATTGATCAGCGCGGTCAATCCGAGAATCAGCGCGATATTTGTGATGTTCGAACCGTAAGCATTCCCCAGGGCCAGACCCGGATTACCCTGCGCGGCAGAAAAAGCGGAAACCACCATTTCGGGTGCCGAAGTTCCAAACCCGATAATCACCATGCCGATCAGCAGGGTCGGCATGCCGGCGTGCAAAGCGGTTGCCACCGCCCCGTCGACAAAGCGATCAGCACTCCAGATCAACAAAGCCAGGCCGCCGAGCACGGCAACCGCAGCGAGAGCTAAAGTCATAAATAGTCCTGGTGCAGGGGATTTATCGTCATGCGCTTAGAATGATGACATAGACACGCTTGCAGAGCAATTTGTCAAGCAAAAGAGAACGGCGGTGATATTTTCAGGGCTTATCCGTCGGCCCAGGAAGTCCGTAAAACAGTTCATAACAACAATCACGCCCGCTGCCCGCTCGAGTTTGCCGGGAAGCGGGCAGCGGACGGAACCAGCTCAATAAGATTTTCGAAAAAGCGTGCTGTGGCAAGACGGGCAAGGAGGGATTCTCACCGTAGATTTGAAATGCATCTCCTTACTGCAGGATTTACAGGTCAAGGTCCCCGGGCTGGTCACTTCACCGGTTTTAAACTCAAGCGCCTGCTCAGACTTGCCGGCTAATTCGGACAAGATATCGGCGGCGGTCCGTAAGAGTCTCGTCAAACCACTTTGAACCCCGGCAACAACCCGATGCGGTTCGACCGCTTCGATTACGGCATCTCTGGCGAGTTGTGCTTTTTTACCGACTTCGGAGAGGTCACGGCGCAGATATTGACCAATTTTTTCTGCCTGTTCGCGGGTATATTCCCCCCCGGAGGAGATCTCATCACCGGCTTTTTTCAGCGCCTCATCAAGCGTCTTGCGCCCTTCCTGCAGGATCTCCGCAGTCCGCTCAGCCATTTTCTGGTACAGACCGACGTCCTCATTTTCTTCCGGATTATTTTTCTTTTCTGTCACGGTTCACCTCCTGTAAAATATGGACATGTTGTGCAAGCGACAACCTTTACTCTTCACTTGTCAGTTTAACAACAGCAACACAAGTCTCAACCATTATTCAACCTTATCTTGTCCTGAAATCCACTTTGCAGCCCATCGATTGCAGAAACTTCAATCGACGCTATAATAAACATAACAGCAGCCCATGGCTGCTACTTCAAACAAAGGAGGTTGCCTATCGAAACAAAATCTGATCCGTCGATTTACAGGACACCAATCGGGCAGCTGTCGGCTGCCGGATAAACCCCGTGATCAGGGGATACCAGCAGGTAAGACGAAGGCCCGCGAAACAGTACGCGGGCCTTACACTTTCCCGATCGTAACTATTCAGCCAGATGGCCTCGGGGTGCCCCCACTTCAAGGGTGAATAGTACTCCCGATCAGCACAAATCTTCAGCCGGTCACGCGCTTCAGTTCAAGGTCCGGTGACTCCCGGCAAATAAGCCATAACACGACCTTGAATCAATTAAATACTCCAGACACCCCGGAGACAACTTGAAATATGCCGCAAAAAATTCTACATAACAGCGTGGGGTATTTTACCAGCCGGGTTGTACAGGTGCTGTCAGACGGGAGACAGCTCCATTTTCATTCGCGGTGGCACCGCAAGGGGTTGGCACCGATAACGGTTGATCCCGGTGGAGTTGTACAGGTACCTGAGCCGGGGTTTAACCCCTGGCTGCGGTTCTGGGCTCCGCAACGTTTAGCCTGGTGGATTTCCCTGCTGTTCATCATCGGCTCGGCCTGTTTCATTGTCGGCAGTTTTATCTCTATCTGGCCACAGCTGATTCCGGCGAACCTTACCGGTGGCGACATCATCAATATGGTCTTTTTCGTCGGCTCTCTCTTCTTTACCATGTCGGCGTGGCTGCAGTTTCTGGAGGCGATCAATGGTGACGTGGGGGAGATCGGAACAATCGTCAGCGGTGTTCATCGGAACTGGCGATGGTTTGCCTGGAAACCCCATAACGCCGGGTTCTGTGCCAGTCTTATCCAGTTGATCGGGACCTTTCTTTTTAACGCCAACACTGCCGATGCAATGCTCTCGGGATTGACTTCAGCGCAGGAAAAATCGCTCATCTGGATTCCTGACTTTATCGGCAGTGTCTGTTTCCTGCTTGCCATCTGGTGCTGATCGAGGTTGGGCATCGTTTCTGGTCTTACCAGTACCGAAAGGTCAGCTGGTGGATCGCCATGATCAATATGCTGGGCTCAATTGCTTTTATGCTCTCGGCGTTGTTTGGCTTTTTCGTGCCGGGAAGCAACTCCGTAGAGTGGGCATGGGGAGCCAACTTTTCCACTCTGTTCGGAGCCAGTTGTTTTCTACTTGCCAGTTATCTGCTGATCCCCGAGCTGTTCGGTGCTGCCTTGGGGATTGCGCCAACGACTGATTTAGAGACTGATCCAGACAGTAAAAACCCGACAAGAGCAACCCCTCAAGGAGCATGATGATGGTAAAGAAAATAATAAATCTTGATGATCTGGACGAGCAAGACACCCTGCTGACCCCAGCCTACGGGAGACGCGATGTCACCCGGCCGATCCCCAAATACCGCTTACCTGAACACGAACTGGCCCCCGACAGCGTTTACAATATCATCCATGATGAACTGATGCTCGATGGTAATGCCCGGCTCAATCTGGCGACGTTCGTGACAACCTGGATGGAACCGCAGGCCGAGAAGCTGATGGCGGAATGCTTCGATAAAAACATGATCGACAAGGATGAATATCCGCAGACAGCGGCCATCGAGGAACGCTGCGTCAACATTGTATCCAACCTCTTTCACGCCCCGGATCAGGGGGTTGGCGCGTCGGCTATCGGCTCCAGCGAAGCCGTGATGCTGGCGGGAATGGCGCTGAAATGGAGATGGCGTGAACGCCGCCATGCTCAAGGCAAACCGAGCGACAGGCCGAATCTGGTGCTTGGTGCCAATGTGCAGGTGGTATGGGAGAAATTCTGTCGCTATTGGGAGGTTGAGCCCAAGTATATTCCAATGGAAAAAGGTCGTTATGTGATCACCCCGGAAGAGGTCATCAAGGTCACGGATGAGAACACGATCGGCGTTGTTGCGATATTGGGAACAACCTTTACCGGTCAATTTGAGCCGATTGAGGCTATTCACGAGGCCCTGGTCAAGCGGAATGAGGAGACCGGATGGGAGGTCCCGATGCATGTGGATGCCGCGAGTGGTGGTTTTGTCGCGCCATTCCTGAATCCGGATTTGAAGTGGGATTTCCGTTTACCCCTGGTCAAGTCGATCAATGTTTCCGGACACAAGTACGGCCTGGTTTACCCGGGCATCGGCTGGGTCGTGTGGCGGCACTATGAGGATTTACCGGAAGACCTGGTCTTCCATGTTAATTATCTCGGGGGCGACCTGCCGACGTTCACCCTGAATTTTTCCCGTCCGGGCAACCAAGTGGTGGGTCAGTACTACAACTTTATTCGTCTCGGCCGGGTCGGTTATACCAAAATTATGACCGCCTTACGCGATATAGCGACCGATCTTTCAGCCAGGATTGCCCAATTGGGGCCTTTTGAACTGGTCAGTAACGGCAGCGATATCCCGGTTTTTGCCTTCAAACTGAAGGATGATGTCAATACCTACAGCCCATTTGATATTTCTGACAAACTCAGGGAATTCGGCTGGCAGGTTCCCGCTTATACCATGCCGGAACATGCTGAAGAGGTTGCCG
>JAADGW010000009.1 GCA_013152145.1 Deltaproteobacteria bacterium | reverse complement strand
TCGGAAACTGAACTGATCGGCACGGCGGTGACCTCGGGCGATTCCCCGGAACCCTCCAGCTTGAAGTAGGCGGTCAGCAATGCCTTATTTTTCCCGGCCAGCAGCCAGCCGGCAATCGGGATCGAGGTAATCACCTTATCGACAGTGCGCAGCGGCATGACTCCCAGGGTGTAATCGATACTGTCCTCAGTCAGACTCTGGCTGCCGACCAGTGACATATTCATCGCCTCACTGATGATACGCAGATCCTCGGTTCCGGCCCGCCCATCGGCAATCCGGATACTCCCCTCCAGCAGGGTGAAAGGCATCCCCTCCTTATCCATGTCGGGAAGTTTTCCGACGAACAGCTGCGAAATGTTGAGTAGTGAAAAGACCCTGGCCAGACTGCGGAATTTTCGTAGCGTGCCTTCGCGGACCTGCAGGGAGATGGCGCCGACGGCGTTGTGCCAGAATTTATTGTTGGCCGGATTCCCCTCGAGATAAAAATCGCCGCGCAGGCTGCCGCTGATCAGGCCCCGTTGTTTAAAAATTTGCTGATGCAGCGCCGAGGCATCCATATCTTCGGCATGCCCGGAAATTTTGAGCAAGCTGCCCTGCCGGTTGCGGTCAAACTCAATCCGCGCCAGACAGGAGCCGGGGCCGCTCTGGAAACGCAGCGGGTAGATGCTGAAGATCCCCCGGTAATCCCTGATCCGTCCTGCGGCGTTCCGAAAGTGCAGATTCCCGATAGTGCCTTCCTTGACCCGGGCGGTAATGATGAGCGGTTTGCGGGCAACCTTTTTTTTGTTGTCATGAACCCTGTGCGGCCCTCGGAACAGTTCAATAACCTGATCGATGTTGGCTTTTTCCGCCTCGATGTCAAGCTTGACCTGCGGTGCCCTGAAATCGGTCAGGGTGCCGTTGACAACCACCTGGGTCTCCTGTTCCAGGCGAACCTTGATCGCGTCGAAGTTGATGCCGTTGCGATCGATCTGCAGTCGGCCGTTGAGATCGTAAAGCTGGAGCTGCTGGTTGGGGAAAATCAGGTCGTGCGCCCGGACCTGTTTGCTCTGCAAGTTGAGGTCAAGTTTTGCTGTGTGCCAGTCGTTTATCTGCCCACTGAGGATAAAATCGGAGGCGCCGACAGCGGTGGTCAGGTTTGCAAACCGCAACCCCTGGCGGTCCAGCTCGATGCTGCCGTTGGTGCGGTTGAGGTCACCGATAAAGTTGGACAAATGGGCGCCGACGTTGACCAGCTGCAGGCTGCTCTTCAGGCCATCGGCGCCACGCTCCAGGCTGAGATGCAGGGTTCCCTGCATCCGCAGTTTTTTCAGCAGCGGCGAGAGGGGCTGGAGTCGACTCAGGTTGAACGGGTCGATGTCGAGCAGAAAAAAAGCGCTTTTCGGAGCCTGTGAAAAATAGCCATTACCGGTGACGAGCAGGCCCGGCAGCTGTAATTCCAGGCGGTCCAGTTGGATCTGTTTGCCATCGACCAGCCCCTCAAGGTGCAGGCTGCTTTTCTGCGCCGCCGGTTTCTGCAGGATTGAGCCCAGCGCCAGCTCGGCTCCGGTGAGATCAGCTTGCAGCAGGAAGCTGGGCTGCTGCAGCGGTCCGTGCAGCTGCAGACCGATCGGCAGGGTGCCGGACAGTTTCCAGTCGGCCGGCAATGGTATCTGCCGGAGCAGGTCGGCAAGCTGTGCCTGTAGTTTTATACTGAGCTTCAGCTGTGGTTCACTGAACAGATTTTTGATCTGCCCGGAAAAGAAAACCGGTTGCTGACCGGCGACCAGCAGGCCATCCTTGATTTCGAGGGTCTGCTGGTTCAGCGAGAGGTTGGCAGAAAAATCTCGCAACTGGCGCAGGTTGTCTTCCTGCCATTCCAGGTCGGAGAGGGTGATCTCTGCGCCGATACGGGGCAGACCGTCCATCGGTTGGCCCGCCGACCAGCTTTTTTCCAGTCTCAGCGCCAGACGGTCCAGTTTGCCGCTTTGCAGCTTGTCCGCTTCTGGAATTCGCCAGCGCTCGAGCAGCTGTGGGGTCAGGGTGATGTCTGTCGCTTCCAGTCGTCCGGTGAGTAATTGCTTCTGGCTCTGTCGCAACAGGTAGAATTCACCACTGAGTGGTACGCTGAGGAGGTTCCCGCCCAGCGACTTGATCACTTCCCGCTCGGCAGAAGAGTTCCAGCGACCGGAAAGGTTGAACAGTTGCTCTCCTCCCTGGCTGCTGGTCAGGGTTGCTGAGACTGTCGCGCCGTCGGCCGGAACTCCTGTGACGGCAACCTTCAGATTGCCGCCGATCGGTGGTCGCTGTTGCCCTGCCACGGTTGGCATCGGGATTGACAGGTTATTGATCTGCAACTGGTAATTGAGTTTTTCGTTGCGCCAGGCCGCCGGAGTCGATGAGGAGGGCAAGTTGAGGTTGAGAAGGAATTTCGCCGGTTGCCGGGCCTGCTCCAGTTGGCCTGAAATGGTCAGGGTGGCCGTCCGGTTCGGTTGCCGGCCACGCAGCTCTATCTGTAGTTTTTCCAGGTCCAACAGTTGGCGGGAGCCGGTTTTCAGGCGCTGATAAATCTTCAGGCTGGCATCGCGAATTGTCAGTTTGCGGATACCGAGCTCGTCAGCCAGCCGGTGTGTAGTTCCCCGCTTCGGCCGGTTGAGAATTGGTAGCCAGAGCTGCAGGCGGGGGCCGTCGATCTCGACCCGATCGAGGATAATCCGGCCGTCGAACAGGGGGGCGATTCTCAGGGTGGCCGTCAGGCGCGGCACTTCGGCCAGCAGCGCATCCGGCGGGCCGATGCGCAGATCCCGAAAGCGTAGCGCAATCCCTTTGTTGAAGGTCAGTTTGCTGCGGCCGATCTGCACCGGTTGCTCGAATGCACTGCTCAACTCCTGCTCAAGTTCGTGGCGATAGTCATTCAGATCGAGCTGATTGAGAAAAATGGCGGCCAGACCGACGATGATTGCCAGCAGCAGCAACAGAATATAGAGAGATCTGCGGAAAACTTTTGCAAGTGTTGAATTCATAGATGCCGATATTCAGGAGAGGCGTTGTTGTTGGTTCGCAGCCGACAAAAGTATCATAACGTCTCTGGTTATGGTCGGCAAGCGGCAATAGGCTCCGCCGTGATCTCAGCTTTACATGCCGACGTCCCCCTGATAATATGGCGCCCCCGTTACTCTGTCGGAAACGGGGGCCGGTATCGTTACTGATGGGTTTTCCGTCGCAGAGGTCTTGTTCCGCCAGCATGAAAATCAAACGCCTTGATATCCTTGGTTTTAAGTCTTTTATCGACAAGGTCTCCCTCGATTTCCAGCAGGGAATAACCGGAGTCGTTGGGCCGAACGGCTGCGGCAAAAGCAATATTGTTGATGCCATCCGCTGGGTGATGGGGGAACAGAATGCCCGTCATCTGCGTGGCCGGTCGATGGAAGATATCATCTTCGGCGGCAGTGAAAGCCGCAAGCCGCACGGCATGGCCCAGGTCTCGATTGTCTTCGACAACAGTGCCAAGGTCTGTCCTCCCGCCTATCAGGATTATGCCGAGATCATGGTCACCCGGCGTCTCTACCGCAGCGGCGAGAGTGAGTACCTGATCAACAAGACGGTCTGCCGGCTGCTCGATATTACCGAACTGTTCATGGATACCGGGGTCGGTGCCCGTGCTTACTCGATTATCGAACAGGGGAAAGTCGGGATGCTGGTCAGCGCCAAGCCGGAAGAGCGGCGGGCGCTGATTGAAGAGGCGGCCGGGGTCACCAAATTCAAATCGCGCAAAAAGACCGCACTGCGCAAAATGGATGCGACCGGCCAGAACCTTGTCCGCCTGGGCGATATTATCGCCGAGGTGCGTCGTCAACTCGGCAGCCTCAAGCGACAGGCCCAACGGGCCGAACAGTTTCGCGAGTACCGCGGGGAAAGCAAACGGATTGAACTCTGCCTGACCGGCAATCGCTTTCAGGAGCTGTATCGTGAGATAGAATTGCTTGCCACGCAGGAAAAAGAACAGTCGACCATCCTTGCCCGTCTCGATGCCCGTCTGGAAGAAGGCGATCTGCAACTGGAAGAGAAACATCTGCGGGTGGCAGAAGTTGAAAATGAGCTCAGCCGGGCGCAGGAGCAGGTTTTTCACCTGGCGTCGGAGATTCAGCGGGTCGAGAGTGAACTGCTGATGGCCGGTCGGCAGCGGGAACAGCTGTCGAATCAGGATCAGCAATTGCAGGCTGAGCTGACACAGTCGGCCGAGCGGCTGGCGGCGTTAAGAGCAGAACATGAGCAGCTGCAGCAGGAGGAAGACAGCTTTGCGGGCCGACTGGAAACGGTTCAGCAGGCTGTTGAAATACAGGAAGAAGAGCTGCGTCAGGCGTTGTCGCAAGAGCAGCAGCTGCATACTCAGCTGGAAAGCAGTCGTCGCGAATTGCTGGAGTTGCTGGCTGAGGCCGGCCGATTGGCCAATCGGCGTGATGAGATTGAGCGCCGCTTGACAGCGGAAGCCGACCGGAAAGAACAGGCGCAGGCCGATTCTATCCGGGTCCGGGAGCAGCAGCAGCAACTGGTTGAGCAGCAGCAGCAACTGGATCGGCAAATCCGGCAGGTTGATGATGGTCGGCGACGGCTGGCGGAACAGGTTCAGCAGTTGCAGCAGCGTCGGCAGGAAAAAGCACGACTGTGCGATGCCCGGGAGGTCGCGCTGACAAGCGTTCGGCAACAGCTGGAAAAAAGTCGCTCCCGGCAGGAGTCGTTGCAGGAGCTGGAACGTAATTTTGCCGGTTATGCCGAAGGAGTTCGGGCGCTGTTGGCGGAGAAAACCAGCTGGCAACAGATTGCCGCCGACCTGTTCACGGTGGCTCCCGAGTATGAGCTTGTCGTCGAAATGGCTCTCGGTCAGCGTTTGCAGGCCGTGCCGGTGGCTGATGTTGCGCAGGCGGATGCGGCACTGCAACTCTTGTCTGCCCGGCAACAGCGCGCCACGCTGCTGTTGCCGCCGGTTGCGCCGCCGGTTGTCGCCTTTTCTGCCGGTACCGCGCTGGCCACTCTGGTCAAGGCCCTGCCCGGCCATCAGCAGCAGGTTGATCTGTTGCTGGCAGGTGTCTATCTGGTGGATTCGGTGGTCGATTTTTCGTCAGCAAGTCTGCCCCCTGGTATTTTGCTGGTCGATCACGAAGGTCGCAGTCTCAGCTGGCAGGGTGAATTGACCGGTGGTGCAACGGTTGTTGACAGTTCCGGGCTGCTGCGCAAAAGGCGGCAACTGGAAGAGCTCACCGCCGAAATTGCGCAACTGGATGATCGCTTTGTTGCCGGACAGCGGGAGCTCGGTCGGTCGCGGGAAGAGCTGCAGCAGCTCGACGAGGAGCTGTCGGCCGCCGCCGATGAGGGGCATCGCCTGGAACTGCAGGCACTGGAGCTGGCCAAAGACCGACAGGGATTGCAAACTGAAGCGGCCCGGGTTGCGGAACGTCTCGAGCTGATCGTCTTCAATCTGGAACAGGTTGTCGAAGTCCGGGCAGCGCTGCAACAGGAAAAAAATGCGTTAAGTGCGGGCAGTCGACAGTCGGATGAGCAGCAACAGTTACTGGAACAACGCTCCGCCGGGGTGCAGGAACAATTGACCGAACTGCGGCAGCGGCTGGATGGCACTCGCGAGGAGTTGACTGAACGACGGGTCGCTTTGGCTGCCTTGCAACAGCAGCAGCGCGCTTTGAGCGAAACCCTGGTCCGGCTGGCGAAGCAACAGCGGGAGCTGGAGCAGCGCAGCACACAGCTGCAACAGCGGCAACAGGCGGGCCGGGCGGAACAGCAGACGTTGCTGCAGAGCGACGAGCGACTGCGGGTCGAGCTTGACCTGTTGCTTGACCGTCGCGAACAGCAACAGCACGCCGGCCAGGCGGTGCG
>JAADGW010000218.1 GCA_013152145.1 Deltaproteobacteria bacterium | reverse complement strand
CCGGGTTTAAAGACAGCGTTGAACGACGACCCATCACTACCGCTGGCCTGCCTTATGACCCGTTTGCCGAAGATTTCCTCGGGCTGGATATCGATTCCGTCAGTGGAATCGGGCTGATTACCGACTCTGTTGACACACAGGTTCATTCGTTGGCAAACCACGATACTGAGGATACTGCTGCTGTCGCAGAGAGTGACCCTGGCACCGGGACCGAAGTCTCGCTTGCGATGATCGATCCCTTTGCAGAAGATGAGGATTTTACCGTCTGATCAGCCGGGTCCGATAGCCTGTCGGCTGCTCTGGTTATCTGCCATCAGCAAGGCCCAACCGGTTGTCGGTTGGGCCTTGCTTCGTTCCGTTCAGCTGTTCAGCCTGGTTAATTGCCGGCCATGATCGCGGCGACATCGGATTGCACATCGCCGATCGGCTTGATATCGAAGTTCTCCACCAGGACCTTGGCGACGTTCGGCGAGAGGAATGCCGGCAGTGTAGGCCCGAGGCGAATGTGTTTCACACCGAGATAGAGCAGCGCCAACAGGACCACGACCGCCTTCTGCTCATACCAGGCGATATCGTAGGAGATCGGCAGATCATTGATATCATCCAGTTCAAAGACTTCCTTCAGTTGCAGGGCGATGTAGGCGAGTGAGTAGGAATCGTTACACTGTCCGGCATCCAGAACCCGCGGGATGCCGCCGATGTCGCCGAGATCCAGTTTGTTATAGCGGTACTTGGCGCAGCCGGCGGTGAGAATAATGGTATCTTTCGGCAACTCTTCGGCAACTTCAGTGAAGTAGCTGCGGGTCTTGTGGCGACCGTCGCAGCCGGCCATGACCACGAAACGCTTGATCGCCCCCGATTTTACGGCATCGACGACCTTGTCGGCCAGGGCCATGACTTGGGCATGGGCGAATCCACCGACGATCTTCCCGGTTTCAATCTCGACCGGGGGGGCACAGGTTTTCGCCTTTTCGATGATCGCGGAGAAGTCTTTCGTGCCACCATCGGCACGGTCGGAAATATGGGTGCAGCCGGGCCAGCCGGCCATGCCGGTGGTGAAGAGACGATCTTTGTACGCATCCTTGACCGGGGTGATGCAGTTGGTGGTCATCAGGATCGGACCGTTGAACGAGGTGAATTCTTTGTCCTGCTGCCACCAGGCGTTGCCGTAGTTGCCGATGAAGTGGTCGTATTTTTTGAACTCTGGATAGTAGTTGGCCGGCAGCATTTCACTGTGGGTGTAGACGTCGACGCCGGTTCCTTCGGTCTGTTTGAGCAGTTCTTCCATATCTTTGAGATCATGACCGGAAATCAGGATGCCCGGCTTGTTGCTGACGCCGAGATTGACTTCGGTAATCTCCGGGTTGCCGTAGGTGCTGGTGTTCGCTTCGTCGAGCAGGGCCATGGTGGTGACGGCAACCTCACCACACTTCATGACTTGCTCGATCATCTCATCAACACTCAGATCCTTGGTTGTCGAAACCAGCGCTGAAATCACAAAGTCGAAAATTTCTGATTTCTGATAACCGAGCATGGCCGCGTGATCGGCGTAGGCCGCCATCCCTTTGAGGCCGTAGATCAGCAGCTCACGCAGGGAGCGAACATCTTCGTTGGGCTGAGAAAGAACACCGACGGTCTCCGCCTTGGCGGCAAACTCCGCCTCGGAGCCGTTCCAGTTGACCGCATCTTCAGTGCTGCTGAAACCGAGTTCGGCTTTGAGCGCATCACGCTTGGCGAGCGATTCTTTGATCAGCACGGTGATCCGATCATTGTCGAAGTTGGCATTGGTGATGGTGGCGAACAGCGCCTGGCTGATGAACAGGCCGACACTGTTGTCCAGTTTGCCCTGGGCCTTGGCTTCTTCCGCCACAACTGCGAGCCCCCGCAACGTAAAAACCAGCAGATCCTGCAGGTTGGCGGTTTCCGCTTTTTTGCCACAGACCCCGGCAATATTACATCCGGTTCCTTTTGCCGTTTCCTGACACTGGTAACAGAACATGCTCATGTTGAACTCTCCTTGTCTGAGTGATAATTATGTTTCCTGCTTGTTGGCGAACATTCGCATAGCTGTTAACGAAAAAAATTGACCTATATCAATCGCTGATAAAAATCGTCAATTTTTTGAAAATGGACGAAGATAAGTTTAGCATGGCAAAATCATTTTAAAAGGCTTGGCAGGGCAACTTAAACCTGAGTGAAAAACTCAGAATTTTTCCGTCACTTGATCTGTGTCAAATGAAAACTGTCCAGAGCGGCTATACTGACCTTACTTTTAAAAAGAAGAACGTAAACTATTCAGCATCCATCGCGCCGCTGAAGAGTTACAAAGGGAGAAGAGCCATGATCACAGAAGCCTTACATAAGGATATGACGGTTAAAGAGGTGCTGGAACGCTGGCCGGAAACCCTGGAGGTTTTCATCGCCAACGGGTTCGAAAGCTTCCGGGACGAGAAGCAGCGGGCCAGCGTCGGGGCCTACCTCAAGCTGGAGCGGGCGGCGCAGACCAAAAAATATGATCTGAATAATTTTCTCGACCTGCTGCAGGACAAGATTGATGAACAGCAGAACCAGGTCGATGTCACTATGAAACAGACCCAGAAAAGTGGCAGCGAAGTGCATGTCTCCGGTCTGCTTCCCTGTCCGGTCCGCCTGCCGCTGTTGGAAGGGTTTGATGCTTTTATCGAAAACTATTCGGTGGAAACCGGCATTGAGGTCAGCTATAAACTGGAAGCGGCTTCAGTCGGTGCCGACTGGATCGAAGAAAACATCAAGGGGATTGAAGACCCTGCTGAACTGCCGGATGTCTTTCTTTCCGCCGGCTTTGAAACCTTTTTTGATCAGAAAACCATCGGTCGTTTCAAAGATCAGGGCATTTTCACTGATATTACCGGCGACGTCGTCAACCAAGATTTCGAGGCTATCCAGATCAAAGACCCGAAAAAGGATTACTCGATTATCGCCGTTGTGCCGGCAGTTTTTATGGTCAATCACGATGAACGGGGCGATCTGCCGATCCCGCGTCGCTGGTCCGACCTGCTCAAACCGGAGTTTGCCCGGAACGTTGCGCTGCCGGTGGGTGACTTCGATCTGTTCAACGCCATCCTGCTGGCATTACACAAGGACCACGGCGACGCAGGGATCAAACAACTCGGCCGCTGTATGCTCAAATCGATGCACCCCTCGCAGATGGTGAAAAACGCCAAACGGGTCGCCGAAGAGAAACCCTACGTGACGATCATGCCGTACTTTTTTACCAAGATGGCCGGGATGGTCAAATCCCTGGAAATCATCTGGCCGGAAGACGGTGCCGTCATCAGCCCGATCTTTATGCTCACCAAGCAGGCCAGCCTGGCCAGGGTCAAGCCGATTGCCGAGTTTCTTGCCAGTCAGCCGGTCGGAGAGATCCTCGCCCAGCGGGGCCTGTTTCCCTCGCTGCACCCGGCGGTCGATAACCGGCTGAATCCCGAGCATCCCTGGAAGTGGGTCGGCTGGGACTATATTTACCAGCAGGATATCGGCGAGCTGATCCGCCACACCAACCGGATCTTCGAAGATTCGATGAACGCGGCGTAAAGGAGTCAATATGCGTTTTTTAACCGTATCCGGGCCGCCGTCCTCCGGCAAAACCTCGGTCATTCTGCGGGTTATCGAGGCCCTGCAGGCCCGCCAGCGAAAAATCGGCGTGGTCAAGTTTGATTGCCTGCTGACCGACGACGACCAGCTCTACGCGAAAAAGGGGGTGTTGGTGAGAAAAGGGCTTTCCGGGGCTCTCTGCCCCGACCATTATTTTGTCAGTAATATTGAGGCCTGTGTCAAGTGGGGGCACGAAAACGGCTGTGAATACCTGATCAGCGAAAGTGCCGGGTTGTGTAACCGCTGCTCCCCGCATATCAAAGAGATCACCGCCGTCTGCGTTATCGACAACCTGAGCGGGATCAATACTCCGCGCAAGATCGGCCCGATGCTGAAATCGGCGGATATCGTCGTTATCACCAAGGGAGATATTGTTTCTCAGGCCGAGCGGGAAGTTTTTGCCTCGCGGGTCAAGCAGGTCAATCCCGGCGCCGTTATCATGCATGTCAACGGTATTACCGGGCAAGGGGCCTTTGAGCTGACCAGCCTGTTTGAGGATGCCTCGAATATTGAAACGCTGAAAGGGAAGACACTGCGCTTCTCCATGCCATCGGCGCTCTGTTCTTACTGTCTGGGTGAAACCCGGATCGGCGAAGAATATCAGACCGGCAATGTCCGCAAGATGGATATCTAAAATTAAGGTAATACTATTCAGCGGCGCGATGGCTGCCCACTCCAAGGGCCGCATGAACCCATCCCTGGGGCTTGACTGTCGCCATCCAGGCGACAGCCACCCTTGAAGTGGGCACCCCGAGGCCATCCGGCTGAATAGTTATTCTGATTTAAGGATTGAATAGAATGGGCTACTACGACCTGCTCCCGCGACCGCTGAGTGAACTGCTCGAGGAATACCCCTATATCGAGGATTTTTTGTCCTCTTTCGGTCTCGAGGTTGAATCGGAGACCGGCTCTTTGCAGGATTATCTGGAGAATCTCGCCCCCGATCTGCTGGAAGATCTGGGTATCAGTGCCGAGCAATTACGACAGAGTCTGCACGATTTTATCAACGGCATGCTGGCCCTTGACGATCCGCTCGATAAGGTGAACTCGTTGACCCTGATCGGCGGCGTTGACAAGTCGGGGATGGCGGAAAACCTGGAACTGACTCTGAAACCGGGTGAAGTGATCTGTATCGTCGGGCCGACCGGCTCCGGCAAGAGTCGCCTGCTGGCTGATATCGAATGGGTCGCCCAGGGGGATACCCCGACCCGCAGGAAGATCTTGATCAACGGTGAGGTGCCGGACAGCAAGTGGCGCTTTTCCACCGAACACAAGCTGGTTGCGCAGCTGTCGCAGAATATGAACTTCGTGATGGATCTGTCGGCCGAGGAGTTTATCCGCATGCATGCTGAAAGCCGTCTGGTGACCGAGCCGGAGGAGAAGGTGGCGAAGATTCTCGCAATGGCCAATGAGCTGGCCGGTGAGACCTTTCTGCCCGACACCCCGGTGACCGCCCTCAGCGGCGGCCAGTCGCGGGCGCTGATGATCGCTGATATGGCCTTTTTGAGTCAATCACCGATTGTGCTGATCGACGAAATCGAGAACGCCGGGATCGATCGTAAAAAGGCCCTCGATCTGCTGGTCCGCGAGGAAAAGATTATTCTGATGGCGACCCACGACCCGATCCTGGCCTTGATGGGTGACAAGCGTTTGGTGATCAAAAACGGCGGAATCGCCAGAATTATCGAATCGAGTGAGGCGGAGCGGAAGAACCTGATCGCGCTGGAGGAGCTGGATAATAAACTGCTCGCGCTGCGAAATCGCATCCGTCTGGGCGAAACGCTGGAAGACGTTTAAGGAGAAGAATTATGCACGATGGTTGTAGCGGAAGCTTTGGCGATGGCAGCCAGGTGGTTGATAAGTTGCGGATGATGGGTTTCAGTCAATATGCACTGCCGGAGCCGGTAGAACTCGACTGTGAAGGCTGTCAGTCGTCCTTTGTCATGGCAACCCTGGAGGCTGAATGCCCGGATTGTGGTATGGTTTACGGTGTTACTCCCTGTCACGCGGCCGATCGTGCCAGCATCAAGGCTGCCGGGATCCGCTACTGACGTTCCTGCGGACAGGTCGCCTGATGAATCGTGGGAGTTGCCCACCTGTTTTGTCTGTTGAGGGTTGTTTTTGATGTCGTCTCGCTTCTGCCGGGGGCTTCGACTTTTTGTTTGCAAAACTTTTCAGAGCGTGATAGAAACGCAGCCTGCCGTCGGCGGCCCGCGCCTGAAGCGACGCGGTCTCCAGAGGCTGCGCGCCAGTAGCTCAGTTGGATAGAGCAACGGACTTCTAATCCGTAGGCCGAGGGTTCGAATCCTTCCTGGCGCGCCATTTTTTAAATTGACAACGACAGGCCGTTTCCGTAATATGGCCAAGTTTTTCTGGTGGGTGTAGCTCAGTCGGTAGAGCACCAGGTTGTGGCCCTGGTTGTCGAGGGTTCAATCCCCTTCACTCACCCCATTAAACATCATTGCTCACCTTCCGCACTCAGTTAACCCGTCAGACCGACCGGGTGGGTATGGGAGGTGAGCATTGTCAATTTATAGCCATAAACTGCGAGAGTGGCGGAATTGGTAGACGCGCTGGTCTTAGGAACCAGTGTCTTATGGCATGGGGGTTCGAGTCCCCCCTCTCGCACCATTTAAACGATAATCCAGTTTGTCTCACAAATATTAAATCCAAGCTGCCTTGAGGCGGAAATTCTGAGAATCGGGAAGGAAAAGATTATGAACGTCACCATCGAAGATGTGAGTGCCATCAGAAAGAAACTGACGATTGAAGTTGCTGCTGATGTTGTTGCCGAGGAGCTTGAGAACGGCTTCAAGAAGGTCGCAAAAACTGCTGACATCAAAGGTTTTCGTAAGGGCAAGGTGCCTCGTGCCATGCTTGAGAAACACTACGGTCCGCGCGTTGAGCACGATGCGATCGGCTCTTTGGTGAACAACAGTCTCTACAAATCGCTGCTTGATAACCGGATCGAGGCGGTTTCCCCACCGGAAATTGTTGAAACCGGCAGCATTGAAAAAGGACAACCGTTTCGCTATCAGGCTGAAGTCGAAGTGCGGCCGGAGGTGACGGCCAAAGATTATACCGGTTTGAGTCTGGAAAAAGAAAAGCTGGTCTTCGACGAAGCCGTGGTCGATCAGCAGATCAAACAGATGGCCGTCTCGCGTGTGCAGCTGGAAGTGAGCAAGCACGAAGAGGCCCGTTCAGGTGATACGGTCATTATCGATTTTGAAGGTTTTATCGATGATACTCCTTTTGACAATGGCACCGCCAAGGATTATCAGCTTGAACTCGGTTCCAACAGTTTCATCCCCGGATTTGAGGAGCAGCTTATCGGCCTTAAGCGTAGCGAGGAGAAAGAGGTCAACGTAACCTTCCCGGAAGGTTACGGGTCTAAAGAGCTGGCCGGTAAGCCGGCGACGTTCAAGGTTGTTCTGAAAGAGATCAAAGAAAAGGTCGAGCCGGAGATCAATGATGAGTTCGCTAAAGAATTTGATGCCGACAGCTTGGCAGAGCTCAGAGAGAAAGTTAAAGAAAATTCCATCAAACAGGAAGAAGGTCGGATTAACGGTCAGCTGCAGGAAAAACTGATGACCGCGCTGATCGAAAATAATCCGTTCGAGGTGCCGGAGGGGATGATCCAGAACCAGCTGCTGCATCTGAAGGACAGCTTTTCGCAACGTCTTAAATCACAAGGCATGAGTCTCGAGATGCTCGGGATGAACGACGAGAGTTTTGCCGGCGCCTATCGTGATATGGCGGTCCAGCAGGTCAAGGGTGAGCTGCTGCTCGATGCGATCGCTGAGCAGGAAAAAATTGAGCTCGAAGAGGGCGTGATCGAGGAGAAAATCAAGGAATTTGCTAAGGAAAGTAATGCTCCGCTGGAAGATGTTCAGAAATATTTTGAGAATGCCGCGGCGCTCGACGGCCTCAAAGGGCAGCTGCTGACCGAAAAAGTGAGCAAGTTTCTGCTTGATGCCGCAACAGTGACCGAAGTGGATGCGAAGCCAGCCGAAGATGAAGAGGAAGAAATCGCTGAGGAGGAATCCTGATTATGAGCCTGGTGCCGATGGTTGTCGAAGATTCCGGTCGTGGTGAGCGCGCCTATGATATCTATTCGCGGCTGCTGAAAGACCGGATCATTTTTCTCGGGGGAGCTATCGAAGATCATACGGCAAACCTGATTATTGCCCAACTGTTGTTTCTGGAATCGGAAGACCCGGATCGTGACATCCATCTTTACGTCAACTCGCCCGGCGGGGTGGTGACGGCGGGGATGGCGATTTACGACACCATGCAATACCTGAAGGCCCCGGTATCGACCATTTGTGTCGGCCAGGCGGCCAGCATGGGGGCCGTCCTGCTGGCCGCCGGGGAACCGGGAAAGCGGTATGCGCTGCCACATTCACGAATCATGATTCATCAGCCGCTGGGCGGTTTTCAGGGGCAGGCAACCGATATCAATATCCATGCCCGGGAAATTCTGCGGATGCGCGAGAGCCTCAACGGCCTGTTGGCTAAGCATTGCGGTCAGGACATTGAGAAGATCGCTGCCGATACCGAGCGGGATTTTTTCATGGATAGCGAAGCAGCGCGTAATTATGGTATTATCGACTCCATCGTCGACAGAAAAGATTGAACCGTTCAGCGTGGAGGACAAATACGTGAGTTCAAAAGATGAAAATGGGCAGTTGACCTGCTCTTTCTGCGGCAAGTCGCAGGATGAGGTCAAGAAGTTGATTGCCGGTCCCACCGTCTATATCTGTGATGAGTGTATAGAACTGTGCAACGACATTATCGATGAAGAAGCACGTATTGATGATGCTTCTGACCAGCAAATGCCGAAACTTCCCAAACCGGCGGAGATCCGCGATATTCTGGATGAGTATGTCGTCGGTCAGGAACGGGCGAAAAAAGTTCTCTCGGTGGCTGTTTACAATCATTACAAGCGGGTAGAATTTGCCGAGAAAAACGATGATATCGAAATACAGAAGAGTAATGTCCTGTTGCTTGGTCCGACCGGCAGCGGTAAAACGTTACTGGCGCAGACCCTTGCCAAGGTTCTTGATGTCCCTTTTGCTATTGCTGATGCGACCAACCTGACCGAGGCCGGTTATGTCGGCGAGGATGTTGAAAATATCATTCTCAGTCTGCTGCAGGCGGCGGATTATGATCTGGAAAAAGCGCAGCGGGGCATTATCTACATTGATGAAGTCGACAAAATCGCCCGCAAATCGGAATCACCGTCGATTACCCGCGATGTCTCCGGTGAGGGCGTCCAGCAGGCGCTGTTGAAAATCATTGAAGGAACAACCGCCAGCGTGCCGCCCAAAGGGGGACGAAAGCATCCGCAACAGGAGTTCCTCAAGGTTGACACCACCAACATTCTTTTTATCTGCGGTGGTGCGTTTTCCGGCTTGGAAAAAGTGATCACCCGGCGGATCAGCTCCAAAGTGATGGGTTTCGGAGCGGAAGTTCGTTCCATCAAAGAAGAAAAATTGGGTGAGATGCTGCAAAAGGTGCAACCGACCGATCTGCAAATATGGTCTGATCCCCGAGTTTGTCGGCCGCTTGCCGGTGATTGCCACCCTCACCGAACTGGACGAAGAGGCTTTGATCCAGATCCTGCGTGAGCCGAAAAATGCCTTGGTGAAGCAGTATCAGCGGTTGTTCGAGATGGAGCGGGTCAACCTCAAGTTCACCGACGGTGCACTGGTGGCTATTGCCAAGGAGACGCTGGAGCGCAAGACCGGAGCACGCGGTCTGCGTTCGATCCTGGAGAACGCCATGCTCGATGTTATGTATGAAATTCCTTCGCAGGACCGGGTTAAAGAGGTCGTTCTGAATGAAGATGTTGTCACCAAGGGGTGCAAACCGATCATTCTCTATGATGTCGCTGAGAGTGCTTGAGCTGCTCATCTTATAATAAACAGTAAGTTGGACTGGAGCGTGGAACCGTCGAATGACGTCGCGCTCCTTTCTCTTTGCAGGAAACGTTATGCCTGAAATACAAGATAAGACTATGCCGCCGGGAGCCGTGGTTCTGCCGTTGCTGCCGCTGCGCGATATTGTTGTTTTCCCCTATATGGTCGCCCCCCTGTTTGTCGGCCGTCCGCAATCGATCGGCGCCCTGGAAAAAGCAACGGAAACCGATAAATATATATTTCTGGTCAGCCAGAAAGATCCCAAGGTTGATAACCCGGCGGAAGAAGATCTCTATCGGATCGGGACGATCGGCAAGGTGACGCAACTGCTCAAGTTGCCGGATGGTACCGTCAAGGTTCTGGTTGAAGGTTGCTGGCGGGCCCGACTGCTCAACTTTTTCCCTGGGGAAGAACTGCTTCAAGCAGAGGTTGAACCGCAGGAGATAACGCTCGCTGAAACACCGGAGGTCGCGGCCGTGATGCGCGCTATCAACACGGCCTTTGAATCCTATGCCGGGCTCAGTAAAAAATTGCCACCCGAAGTCAGCACAAGCGTATCGGGTATTGAAAATCCGACGCGGATGGCCGACACGATTGTTGGCCATTTGCAGGTGCCGCTCACCGACAAACAGGAAATTCTTGAACTGCTCGATCCCGCTCGCCGGCTTGAACATATTCTGACCCTGCTTGAACAGGAGATTGAAATTCTGCAGATCGAAGGGCGAATTCGCAGTCGGGTCAAAAATCAGATGGAACGCAGCCAGAAAGAGTACTATCTGAATGAACAGATGCGGGCGATCCAGCAGGAGCTGGGTGAGAAGGATGAATTCAAGCAGGAACTGCTGCATTTTGAAGAACAGATAAAAAAGAAGCGCATGTCCAAAGAGGCCACAGAAAAGGCTCATGCCGAACTGCGCAAGCTGAAAATGATGTCGCCGATGTCGGCCGAGGCGACGGTTGTGCGCAACTATATCGAGTGTCTGCTGGCTCTGCCCTGGAAAAAGGGGACCAAGGACCGCCATGATCTGCTCAAGGCTGAAGCGATTCTGGAGGCGGATCATTACGGTCTGGAGAAGGTTAAGGAACGGGTTCTGGAATATCTGGCGGTTCAGGCGCTGGTCAAGCAGATCAAGGGACCGATTCTCTGCCTGGTCGGCCCGCCCGGGGTCGGCAAAACCTCTCTGGGACAATCGATCGCCAAAGCTCTGCAGCGCAAGTTTGTGCGCATATCTCTGGGCGGCGTGCGGGACGAAGCTGAAATCAGAGGTCATCGGCGGACCTACATCGGTGCCATGCCGGGTAAAATAATTCAGGGGCTGCGCAAGGCCGGTGTGAAAAACCCGGTTTTCATGCTTGATGAGATCGATAAGATGAGCACGGATTTCCGCGGCGATCCCTCTTCTGCGCTGCTTGAAGTTCTGGACCCTGAGCAGAACAACAGCTTTGTCGACCATTTTCTGGATGTTGATTATGACCTCTCCAAGGTTCTGTTTATTGCTACGGCCAACAACCTGCATTCAATCCCGCGGCCGCTGCACGACCGCCTCGAAGTAATCCGCGTTGAAGGTTACTCCGAGGAAGAGAAGCTGCATATCGCCCGCCGTTATCTGTTGGATAAACAGATAACCGCTCATGGTTTATCGGGCAAACAGGTGCGGTTTTCCGATCGTGCCCTCTATGAAATCATCCGTCGTTATACGCGCGAATCCGGGGTGCGCAGCCTCGATCGGAATATTGCCGCGGTGATGCGTAAACTGGCAAAGCGTGCTCTGCTGGAAGGAAAACGGAAGTCATTCTCTGTCGGAGAGAGTCAGGTCAAAAAATATCTCGGGGTTTCCCATTACCAGTACGGAGTCCGTGAAGAAGAGGACCAGGTCGGCATGGTGACCGGTCTTGCCTGGACGGAGACCGGTGGCGAGTTGCTGACCATTGAGGTGACCATCCTGCCGGGTAAAGGCAAGTTGATAATTACCGGTAAACTGGGCGAGGTCATGCAGGAATCGGCCCATGCCGCGCTGAGTTATGTCCGTTCTCGTTGGAAAGAACTTGGTCTGACGGAGGATTTCTATGCCTCCCT
Organism: Deltaproteobacteria bacterium; assembly: GCA_013152145.1. Lineage (GTDB taxonomy): Bacteria > Desulfobacterota > Desulfuromonadia > Desulfuromonadales > Geopsychrobacteraceae > Malonomonas. The sequence goes on along the minus strand of JAADGW010000218.1, from coordinate 3,278 downwards.
GGATATCCATATCCACGTCCCTGAAGGTGCTGTTCCCAAGGATGGTCCCTCCGCCGGGATTACCATGGCGACGGCGCTGGCTTCGGCTTTGACCGGCCTTCCGGTCCATAAGGATCTGGCCATGACCGGGGAAGTCACATTGCGAGGTCGAGTGCTGGCGATCGGGGGTTTGAAAGAGAAACTTCTGGCCGCTCGCCGGGGAGGGATTCGCAAAATTTTGATTCCAGCTGAAAACGGTAAGCATCTGACCGAATTGCCCACCGGTTTGACCCGCTCCGTTGAGGTTGTCACGGTTGCCCATATGGATCAGGTCCTCACCGCGGCAATCGCGGGGATGAACCTCTGAAAGCTTGTTTCACAGACGCTTGGAACTGTTGGAAAATCGCATGAAACCGCTACGAATGGGGAAATATAGCTTGACAGTTTTTTTGTAAACCTGATATATCTTATCGCGTTTTACGCGGTTGAACTTACTTTTAAACTACTATGGAGGTGTGCTGTGACTAAAGCTGATCTGGTCAATGCAATGGCAGAGAAGGCAGGCTTGAGCAAAACTGATGCAGAGGGAGCGCTGAAAGCGTTTACTGAAGCTGTAACTGATGCTTTGAAGGCTGGTGAAAAAGTTGCCCTGGTCGGTTTTGGAACTTTCAGTGTCGGTGATCGCGCTGCCCGGACTGGCCAAAATCCGCAAACTGGGGAAAAAATCGAGATTGCTGCTGCCAAAGTACCAAAATTCAAGGCTGGTAAAGCTCTGAAAGACGCAGTCAATTAAGCACATTTTTCAGGAAATATAGGAAGTAGGAAGTATAAGCTGCCCATCTACCTTTCCCATCCGGGGCAAAATTATCTTCCTATTTCTATTTTGTGGGGCTGTAGTAGAGTTGGTTACAACGCCGGCCTGTCACGCCGGAGGTCGCGGGTTCAAGTCCCGTCAGCCCCGCCATTTAAAATAAAATACCAGGGCGAATAGCTCAGCTGGGAGAGCGCCTGCCTTACAAGCAGGATGTCGGGGGTTCGAGCCCCTCTTCGCCCACCAGATTGGGGCTGTAGTAGAGTTGGTTACAACGCCGGCCTGTCACGCCGGAGGTCGCGGGTTCAAGTCCCGTCAGCCCCGCCAAGCACTTCTCGAGAGGTGATCGTTTTTGCGATTGCCTCTTTTTTTGTTACGGATTTATAACCTCAAAGAAGGTTTCAAGAAAAAAGATTTAAATCTCAATTCGTTAACCACCAAGACACCAAGAGCGCCAAGAAAACCAAAGCCCTTGAGGGGAGGTTGCTTGGTGCTCTTGGTGTCTTGGTGGCAGTCAATTGTTGTTTTGGCTATAGGATCTTTGTTTATGGCTGTTGCTGCTGTCGGTTAAAAGATTTATGCTGGTCACCGTTGCCTTGCCTCCGAGGAGTTGTTGCTGATGAAGAGACGATTTGTCATTGGAATGCTGCTGGTATCGATGCTCGGGCTGCTGTCCGGCCGGGTGTTTGCGGCAGTCAAAATTATCGCCACTGTCGGCGATATCCCGATCACCACTGCCGAGGTTCAACGCCAGATCAATACGGTGATGCCGTTCAAGGTCAGTTTTCATGGGAAAATGTCGAAGGAAAAGCTGGCGACGATCAGGGCTGAAGCCGTGGAAGCTCTGATTGAACGCGCCTATAAAATTGCCTATGCGAGAGATAACGACATTTCTGTCCCCGACAGCCTGGTCAACGCTGCTTTCGCCAAAGTTAAATCCCGATTCAAGACCGCAGCGGCGTTCAATACTGCTGTTTCAGGTGAGACTGCCGCCGGATTGAGGGCCTCAATTTATCGGCAGCTGCTGGCCCGGAAGGCCGAGGTCGTCGCGGTTGAAGACAAAATCAAGGTGACCGATGCCGATATCCAGAAGTACTACAACGAGAACCAGCAGACCTTTTTTATGCCGACACAATTTCGGGCCAGCCATATCCTGATCAAGGTTGACCCCGCTTCAAATCCGGAGGAGCGAGCAGTATTGAAAGCCAAGGCTGCCGCGCTATTGAAAAGAGCAAAAAGTGGTGAGGATTTCTATAACCTGGCTTATTACAATTCCGAAGATCGGACCAGATACGTCGGTGGCGACCTGGGCCTGTTTCACGCGGGACAAACGGCTAAACCTTTTGAGGATGCTCTGAAGCGGTTGCAGGTTGGAGGAATATCCGGCTTGGTACAAACCCGCTGGGGCTATCACATTATCAAATTGACGGAAAAGAAAGATCCACATCAGCTTCCGTTTGCGGAGGTACGAACCAAGATCAGAACTCAGCTGGAGAAGACGCAGCGAGACAGATTCTATCGACAGTGGATCGATGGCTTGAAAGCCAAGTATCAGGTGGAGATGCATGGTGATTAGGTTTTTTTATCGCGCTGCTTACTTTGCGGTCTTACTGTCGGCTCTGGTCGGCTGTGCGCCCTCAGCCTCCTCGGTGATCTGGAAAACTGAAGGGGTCGACTGGGTTTATCCCGAGCCACCGGCACAACCGCGAATCCGTTTTTTGAAACAGATTTCCGGGCTGAAGGATCTGCGTGACAAAGATGATGCCGGACAGCGTTGGTTGAAATGGCTGGGCGGCGAAGAGACGGTTCCGTTGCCGATGGTGTCTCCGTACGGCGTTGCCGCCGATGGAAAAGGCCGTATCTGGGTGAGCGACCCGGGCTCCGGTCTGGTTCATGTTATCGACCTGGCGCGCAAACGGATCGATTATCTGTCGGTTATCAACGGGCGCAAACTGCTCTCACCGGTCGGAGCGGTTTATAATTCCCGATTAAAGCGATTGTATATTTCTGATACCGGCTTGCGCGAAGTGCTGATGTTTGATGCCGATAACCGTTACCTCGGCAGTCTTAAACCGAAGACCGGCTTCGGCCGGCCGGCCGGGATGGCCATCGACGCCGCCGGAAACCTGTATGTTGCAGATGCCCTGGCTGGAATCGTCGATGTTTTTTCTGCTGCCGGTGAGTATCGCAAATCGCTCGGCAGTCGGATTGCCGCCGATGGTAAATTCAATCGACCATCGAACCTGGCGCTGGATGCGCAGGGCCGGATCTATGTCGTCGACTCTTTACGTTTTCGGGTCGAAATTCTGGGGCTTGCTGATGAGCCGCCGATGTTGATCGGCGGGTTGGGGGATGTCGCCGGCAGTTTTGCCCGGCCGCGCGGGATTGCTCTCGATTCGGCCGGACATATTTATGTTTCGGATGCGGCGTTCGATAATATCCAGGTCTTCAATCGCCGGGGGGATCTGTTGCTGGTTCTGGGGCGGGG
>JAADGW010000044.1 GCA_013152145.1 Deltaproteobacteria bacterium | reverse complement strand
TTTTCGGCAGTAACTTTTTCGCCCGGGCGATAAAGGTTTCGAGGTGCGGATGCAGGAGTGGTTCACCGACACCATTCAGGATCAGTGCTTCCGCTTGCGGCAGGGCGGATTCCAGTGCCTTGAAGGTTGCGGTCGGCATCTCCCCTTCGGTGATGGCGCACTGCGCGGTCTGCTTTACGCACATCACGCAGCCCAGATTGCAGCTCGTGGTTGTCTCAACAAACAGTTTTGTCGGGTAATTCCTGAGTGCGGGGGCTGTTTTACTCTGGTCTGGAATTGACTGCCGGGCCATCCTGTTTGCTCCATCCTTCAGTGCTGAGGTTCATCCTCGGTCGTAAACTCGCATGGGCCGTCGTTCTGTCTGTTCGCAGTTTACAGCTGCAAGCATTCTATAACAGCAAGAGCTGCACCAATAGTTCTCTTTCGCATTGCAAGAAAGAATTAATTGCTTTGTTAATGGCAAATTTTTTCAACATCGGAGAATTGGCAGTGATCTCCGGTCTTTGGTCGCATGCCTGGAGAGTGAGTGATAGGGTGATTTTATCCGCTTGCGATCATCTCAGCGGAGATGTTCCGGCTGATCCGGGGGTGCCGGACGCCTCATTGGGGAGATTGTCTACACTCGCGGCGGTATGAATCTTTTCGGTTCTATAACCCAAACAAAGGCTGATTGCCACCAAGGCTCCAAGAGCACCAAGAGAGTCAAGGCCTTTGGGGGCAGGTTTCTCGGTGCTCTTGGAGCCTTGGTGGCTAATGACTTAGGTTTCAGTCTTTTTTTAGAAACCTTCTTCTGGGTTATAGATGCGAATCTTTTTAAGCCGGGCTCCTGTCGACCGGCAGCCGTCAGCACAGCGGTTGTCAGGCGTTTCGGGACCCCTGACAGCCGCTGATACCGATCGATTTGCGGATGGGTGAATATCCAACCTAAAAGTTGAGGATCATGCCCAGCGCAACGGTTTTGATTTTATTGTCCGTGCCGCCGGTTGTGACCGTTTCAACATTGTATTCGCCGGATAGCTTAAAATAGTCATTGATGGAATAGAAAACGGCGCCGATGATGGTTTCATCTTCCAGTTTTGTTGCAGTGTCCAGTTCGCTTTTGCCGTAGGAGGCCGCCAGCCGAACCTTATTGAAGGTGTAGGAACCCTGGACAAGATAGCCGTTGCTGTCGACTTCATTGCCGGCCGCATTGAGCAGTTCATCACCTGAATAGCCCGCCAGCCCGGGTCCGAGAACCTTGCCGATACCTTCACCGGTAAAGCCCGAACCGGTGAGACTGAACCCGGCCATTTTAGCATTCAGGCCATAGGAGAGGCCTTGCGAGTCGACATTCCCGGTTGCCCCTTTTTTGGATGATTGGGAGAGAAAACCGGTCCAGGCGGTGACCGAGCCCTGGTTAAAGGATTTATTGAAGGTTAATTCTCCTTCGATGCGCGGTACGGTCTCTTCTCCGCCGGTTCCAGAGGTTCTGGAGGGGTCGATCAGGCCGATCGCAAGTTTGAATCCGGCCATCTCGGGAGTCCGGTAGGTGATTTGGGCGGAGGGTAGGGGATAGGTGTAACCGGAGCCGATATTGCCGAAAGAGACCCCGGTGGTATCGATCCCGCCGGTTTTTCCGAAGCCTTGCAGGATCTCGTCGAGAAAGATATTGGAGCGGTTGAACAGGGTAAAATCTTTTCCGAACAGGATCTGCCCCCAGTCGGCATCGATTGTGCCGTAGAATTGGCGGACATCGATACCGGTTGAGGTGCCGTTGGTGTCGCTGTCGTTGATGGTCACCCAGAAGGAAGAACGGCCGCCCAGCTTCAGGTTACCGAGCTGTTTGCTGAAGTTGAAACCGATCCAGTTGGGTAAAAAGCCCATTTTGACCCTCGATTGGGACAGGCCGGTATCCTCATTGTCGCTGTAGGCATAAAAGGTATTGAAGGATCCATCGGTGCTGAAGGTGGCGCCATCTTTGTCGTAGAGGGTGATGCTGGCTGATGCCGGAATGCTGATTGCCAGGACAATCAACCACGGAAGCAGTGTTTTTAAAAATTTTGTCAGTTCCATCAGGTTTACCTTTCTTCGCCGCTGTTCGGATATCTCACCGGTTGACAGCAGACAGGAAATTTAAATGTCGGTCGCGGCTGTGCTGCGAAGATTGAAGATTGGTTCAGCCCGCACTCAAAAAGGAAGTTTCCCAAAGCCCATCAGCCCGATAGCAGGGACAAAAAGGCTGGTGAAACTCAGGACAATAAACATCCATGCTGCAAGCTTGGCACTTAGTTTGCCGTAAGTGACGCCAACGACGGTCAGGCAGATAACGACGAAGGTGACATTCATAAATCCCAGATAGGGGGTTATGCCGATAAAGGTTTCACCGTCGGGTTTAACCCCGCCGCCGGTGAAAAACAGATAAGCGTACATGGCACAGACAATGGCAACAACCAGAGCGCCGTTGCCGACAGTCCGCATATCCTCCAGCCCGGTCCAAAGGGCATGGGCCGTCTGCATGCAGATAAAGAACGCCGAACACGAAAAGCAGGCCGGCGGTAAAGGGGTCGGCAAAAACGGCGGCTTGAATAATCGCGCCGATGACAACCAGGGTGCCGACGACAGCAGTCACAAATCCGGTGCTTTTCGCCTCACCGTGGCCGAGGAAGAACAGACCGATCGGAACCCACATCATACAAATCAATAAAAGCAATGCTAAAGTCATCATTTTTCTCCATGATTCACCCGCCAGCTTGAGCTACGGGAAAAAAGTTATTCCGCTGTCGTCGGGTCGATGATCGTCTTGACCGCGGCAACGCTGTTTGCTGGAAATCCGCCCTGCTGAGCATGCTCTCGGACCGCCTCCTCATCGGGCGCGATGTAAACACAGTAAATCTTGTCCGCGGTGACATAGCTCTGAACCCATTGGATCTGCGGTCCCAGTTCCCTGAGAACCCCGCAGGATTTTTGCGAGATCGCCTGCAGCTCTTCCGGTGAGAGGATTCGCCCCGGGTATTTCTCTTTCTATGATATATTTGGGCATCGTTTGTTCCTCCTGATAAAATGAATAAAACCGGCAATTTGTTGCCTGTCCTTCGGTGACGGAGGCTGCCGTTGCAACCCGAGTGCCAAGCATTTAGAACGCTGTTATTCTGCGTGCTTCGCAGGTTCCCCCCCTGGTTTTCCGGCAGACTCGCCAGCTGATTTGTAGAGGAAATGGATAGGTCTCCCCGTGACAGAGAGGTGCCTTCGTCCGGCGTCGCTGCAACCGGCCGCCGCTGCCGGCACCTGAAAACTGCACAGCACATACCGCTAAGGTGTTATAATCTCTTTGTTATTCAAGGCCGCCGCGGCGGTATAAAAAACAGGCAGGACGATTGGTTACGCTGTCTGGTTGCGACTCTTCCGGTAGCGGGGAGAGATTCTACAGTGTGGAGAATTTCCTGTTTTTGCGGTTGGAAAAAGACCACCGTAATGCAGCGGAAACAGAACAATGTTTTTTGGCGGCACAAGAATTGCTTGAGAATTGCTTGGTTGCCAAGTCAGGGTTTTAAACCGTCCGGACCGCTTGGTTGGTGCGTTTGGCCGCCATGACTGATTCGCTGAAACGGAGGATTATGAATGGGATTTGACAGCCCGAATCAGCACTGTAAATTCGAGGTTCCGGAAATTATTTTCGGCCGTGGACTGCTGAATCAGGTCGGTGCCTGTGCCAGACGGCTGGGCGGGAAAAAGGTTTTCCTGGTCAGTGATGAAGGTTTGTTCCGGGCCGGGTGGGTTGATCGGGTGATAAAGAGCTTACTGGATGCCGGGTTGACTTTTGTCCTTTATGATCAGATCACCTCAAACCCGAAAGACCACGAGATCGAGGATGGATACCGGGAATATCTGAAGCACGGGACGGATGTCATCGTCGGTCTTGGCGGCGGCAGCGCCATGGATGCGGCGAAGGGGATTGCCATTCTCGGCTCCAACGGCGGTCGGCTGCAGGATTATCGGGGCACCGACCGGATTCATTGTCCTTTGCCGCCGCTGGTTCTCTGTCCGACGACCTGCGGAACCGGCTCGGATGTCTCGCAATTCGCGGTCATCAACGATACCGCTGAACAGTGCAAATTTACCATCATGAGTCGCTGCATTGCCCCTGACATCAGCCTGACCGATCCCGACACCCTGGAGACCCTGCCGGATGAATATGTCGGCAGCAGTGCCGTTGATGCCCTTTCGCATGCGGTGGAGGCCTATTTCTCCGTCGCTGCTTCGTCGTTGACCGATGTCAACGCGCAAGAGGCCCTGATTCTGCTGAACAAGAGTTTCGTCAATGCGGTGCAGGAGCGCCGCGCCGACGATCTGGAAAATCTGTCGCGCGCCAGCTTGCACGCCGGGATGGCCTTTTCCAACGCGCTGCTCGGCATCGGTCACGCGCTGTCTCATCCGATCGGTGGACTTTACAATGCCAATCACGGGCATGTTAACGCGGTTCTGCTGCCCGAAGTTCTGCGTTTCGATTTTCCGGTGGTTGAGAAAAAACTGGCGGGCTTTGCCGCCGCCCTGGGGCATCACTCGGCCGGGAATGGAAAAGCTGCCGAGGAGATGGCCCTGGAGACCATAGATACCCTGCTGGATGCCGGTGGCGGGCCGAGGAGCCTCAGAAAGCTGGGGGTTCGCGAAGAGGATCTGCCCGGACTGGCTGAGCGGGCCTTGAAGGATGTCTGTGTGCTGACGTCACCGCGGCAGACCGATGAAGAGGATTTGTTCGGTATTTTGAAGAGGGCTTACTGATGAAAGCGATCAAGCCCACGCAGGTGGATGAACATTTTCTGGATGCACTGCTCGGTATTGAATCTTCAAAAATAGGCTTTTACGGTGAAGTGAAGCAGATGATTCAGGAGCTTGAGACGGCGAATCTCGGGCTGAGAGTCAAGAAGACCGAGTTGCAAGCGGTCTTTGATGCCATCAGCGACGGCGTGGTTATTTATGATCACGACGGACTGGTTCAGCACCGTAATCATGTCTGTCCCCGCCTGTTTCCCAAGGAAACGCTGATCGGCAAGAGTTGTCGGGCTCTATTTCACCCTGATCAAAGCATGGCACCGTCCAGCTGCCCGGTAGAAAAGGCGCTGCGTGGTGAGAGTTCCCAGCTCTCCTTTTCGATCTCACACAACGACAGCGGTCGCAACAGCTTCTATGATGTGATCACGACCCCCATCGCAACCCCCGGCGAAGATCCGGTCGGCGGCAACCGGGCGCTGGTTTTTATCCGCGATGTGACCGACCGGCGGAGCCGCGAGCTGCAGTTATTGCAGGCGGAAAAAATGTCGAGTATTGGTGTGCTGGCGGCGGGAGTGGCCCACGAAATCAACAACCCGATGACTTCAGTTGCCGTCTATGCCGAAGCCCTGCAACGACGTTTTCGTGAGGACGTTACTCTGGCGGGGGATCAGCGTCTGCTCGATTTCCCGAAATATCTGGAGATTATCATTCGTGAGGTCTACCGCTGCAAAGGGATCATCGATAACCTGCAGAGCTTCAGTCGCAAGGCGGACGGGGTGTTTGGCAGAGTCGACCTTAACATCATTATCGGCGAGGTTCTGGAACTTGTGCGCCACAAGGTACGGGATGGAAATATCACCCTGCGGGACAATCTATCCGACCTTCTGCCCGCGGCCCAGGGGGATGCCAGTGCTTTACGGCAGGTGTTTTTGAACCTGATCCTGAATGCACTGCAAGCAATCGAGGAGGTCGGCAGCGTCACGATTGAGACCGACCTGGTCGATTCCCAGGCGGTTGTCAGGGTGATTGATACCGGCTCCGGCATCGCTGCCGAGATGCAGGATCTGATCTGGAATCCATTTTTTACCACGAAAGTCGTCGGTAAGGGGCAGGGGCTCGGTCTGGCGGTTACCTACGACATCGTCGAGAAACACCATGGCACAATAGATGTGTACAGCAAGGCCGGTGAGGGAACAACATTCACGGTAAAACTGCCGAAATGCTAGGGTCAGCAATGGAAAAAAAAGCGAAAATCCTCATTGTCGAAGACGAAACCCCTTTGCGTGAGTTGCTTGAAGCGGAGCTTTCCCGTAACGGTTATCAGGTGCAGGTCGCCGCCAACGGGCGAGCGGGCCTGAACCGCTACGCGGAAGAGTGCTTCAGTGTCGTGCTGCTGGATATCAAGATGCCGGAAATGGGCGGCGTGGAGGTCCTCGAAAAAATGCGTGAGCACTCGCGTGTCCCGGAAATCATCATGTTTACCGGGCACGGTGATATTGAGACTGCGGTTAAATGTATCAAGTCGGGCGCTTATGATTATCTGACCAAGCCGGTTAAGTTGGATGAGCTGGAGATTATCATCGATAAGGCCCATGAGAAGAATCGTCTGCACCGGGAAAATATCAACCTTAAGATCGAAATCAGCAAGTTCGGCGATCATCAGGTTGTCGGCCGGAGTGCGGAGATCGACAAGGTGCTGGCGACGGTTCATCGCTGGGGCGCCACCGATGAGCACGTCCTGATTTATGGCGAAAGCGGCACGGGAAAAGAGCTGATCGCCCGGGCGGTTCATGATGCCAGCAGTCGGGCGGATAAGCCTTTTGTTACGGTCAACTGTGGTCGGCTTGATGTGAACACGGCGGAAAGTGAGCTTTTCGGGCACATGCAGGGGGCTTTTACCGGCGCGAACAAGGCCCGGGCCGGGTTGTTCGAACTGGCCGATAACGGCACCCTGTTTATGGATGAAGTGTCAGAGATGTCGCTTGATGTTCAGGTGAAGTTGCTCCGCGTCCTTGAGACCTGTGAGTTCCGGCGATTGGGGGGGAGCCGGGATATCAGCGTTGATGTGCGCTTTGTTTTCGCCTCCAATAAGAAGTTGCAGGAGTGTGTCGAGCACGGTGAATTCCGGGAGGATTTTTATCACCGGATCAATCTGCTGCCGATCACTCTTCCGCCCTTGCGTGAGCGGCAGGAAGATATTCTGCCGCTCACGTTGCATTTTTTGCAGGACAGCCATAATCGCTTCGGTGTCGCTTGGGAGATAACCGATGAGGCACTGGCGGCGCTGAATTCCTACCGCTGGCCAGGCAATATCCGGGAGTTGAAAAACACCATCCGGCGGGCCTGTATCCTGGCTGTTGAGCCGGTGCTTTCCGCAGATCTGTTGCCTTTTTCCGCACCGAAGATGCCGCTGCCGGGTAAGGGGAGCGGTGATTCTGGATTGCCCCTGTCTCCGCTGTGGGTTGTGGAACGTGAACATATCGGTATGGTTCTGGCCGCCGTAGATGGCAACAAGAGTCAGGCCGCCCGCATCCTGGGGGTTGATCGAAAAACTCTCTACACAAAACTGGAAAGGTATGAACTGGGTTGCTGACCGGTCGCTGCAACATGCGCTGCCGCTATGGTCTGCCGCCGTCGAGTGTCGCCAGACTGGGGCACCGGCAGATCCTCCGTTCTTTTTGCCCGGGGTTGAGGTGAAATACCCCTGTGTGGAAATATTCTACAGTTTGACCACCGGTCTTTTTCTGCTGTAACTATTCAGCAGCGCGATGGATGGCCTCGCACTGCCCACTCCAAGGGCCGCCATGAACCCATCCATGGGGCTTGACCGTCGCCATCCGGGCGACAGACACCCTTGAAGTGGGCAGCCCGAGGCCATCCGGCTGAATAGTTACTTTCTACTTTTGTCTGTTGATGTCCAAAATCTCTACAGTTCGGCTTGCTGAATCGCAGATTTTTAATGCAGCAAGTCCGGCTTCGGCTGAGCTATGGATCCTCTGAACGTCATTGCCTTACTGGAACAACAGGGCTTATGCCCGCCCGAAACCCTGACCATCGCCATCACCGACGCATGTAATCTTCATTGTGCCCACTGCTGGGTCGCTGCCGGTTTCACTGGCCCGCCGGCGCGGGTGGCAACCTCAGCTGCTCGGCACGTCATCGAAGCGTTTGCCGCGCTTGGCGGGACGGCCGTCAGGTTGACCGGCGGCGAGCCGCTGCTGCATCCCGACTGGCTCGAATTGGTGGAGATCGCCGCTGCTGCCGGCTTGAAGGTTTTGTTACAGACCAACGGCATGTTGTTCGGTGCGGACAACATGCAGGCTTTGCAGGCGCTTGATCCGGCGGACTTGACCCTCCAGATCAGCCTCGATGGGGCAACCGCGGCGGCACATGATCGGGTCCGGGGAGCGGGGGCTTATGAGCAGACCCTGCAGGGCATCCGGCGACTGATCGCGTCCGGTTTCGGGCCGGATGTTGCGCTGTTTTTTACCGAGATGCGCCATAACCTGCACGAACTTCCCGCGCTGTTGCGGTTGGCGGAGCAGCTTGGGGTCGGTTCGGTCAGCAGCGGTTCCCTGGTTGTTTGTGGGCGCGCCAGAGAAGAACAGTGCATTGCTCCGCCTGATCCCGAACAGTATCCGTTGTTGTTACAACGCTACGCTGAGGATTCCCAGTTCCGGCAACGCTACGCCAGACTCGGCAGGATTGCCGCGCTGGAATGGTGCGGGGCGGAAATGTCTCGGCCGGGCTGTCTGTTTGTCAAAAATCCCTACCTGACAGCGACCGGACGTTTGTACCCCTGTCTGTTGTGTCATGCCGCTGATTATTCCGTAGCAGAAGTTTTTGCGAAGGGGTTCACCGCAGCGCTGCGCGAAGGGCTCCCGCTCTGGTCATCGTTGCAGGCGATCAGTCAGCGGCGACCCGCCTTGATTCCAGAGTGTCAGGCTTGTCTACTGCGTAAAAGTTGTGCCGGTGGTTGTATGGGGCGTGCCTGGGAGAGCTTCGGCGATTTTCTGGCGGCCGAAGATCGCTGTCAACAACGGCAGGCGGTGCTGCGCTGGAAAGAAAAATCCTGATATGTTCGTAAAATCTATTCAGCAGGATGGTCTCGGGGTGCCCACTTCAAGGGTGACTGTCGCCTGGATGGCGACAGTCAAGCCCCATGGATGGGTTCATGCGGCCCTTGGAGTGGACAGCGCGAGGCCATCCATCGCGCCGCTGAATAGTTATATATTTTCAAAAAAAAACCGCAATTTTTAGCCTCTTCCTGTTCTTTCCAAAAGGTCTTTTTGGTGCAAAACTCCCCAGTGTAGAAAATATCCATAACGGCAGAATCCGGTTAGCGCTGCCTTTCTCCACCGGAAGTGTTTCTTTCCTCCCCAATCTCAGCCCGGTTGATTTGACCTGTTTCTGCGAAAAGCTCCCTGAATCAGTGACATAGAACGATGTTTTTGTTGGCATTGCCTTTGCTGTTACTTCTGCTCAGTTTGTTGACGAGCCTTGGTGACACATCGTTCAGATCGGTTTTTGAGGTTTTTTCAGTCGGACAGAACAGGGTTTTTGGGTTTGTCAGATTGAAACAAACCGCTTGGCCGGCAAACAATCAATCAGCACGTACTCAAAACCTGACAACTGAAAAATTGAGTACAAACACCAACAGGAGGTAGTACCCATGTCGCACAACAAAGATGTCAAGCGGACCCTCAAGAATGAAAGACTGGAATACCCGATCAAGATGATGCACGCCTATCCTTCCGTCAATGTCGGCTGGGGGGCTCACACCATGGTCGGCGATGATGCCAAGGCCCTCGGCATGACCAACGCCCTGATCGTCACCACCGGTCTGCGCGGCACCGGCATTGTCGAGACAGTCCAGGGCGTACTGAGTGCTGCCGGGGTTGAGTCCTCAGTGTTTGACAATGTGACTCCCAACCCGAAAGACCATGAAGTCATGGCCGGCGCCAAGGTCCTGGCCGCGGGAAAATTTGACGGCCTGATCAGCCTCGGCGGCGGTAGTTCGCATGACTGCACCAAGGCGATCAAACTTGTTCACAGCCATGACGGTCAGGATGTCAGGAGCTTCGAAGGCGCCTTCAAGGCAACCAAGGCCAACACGATTCCCCAGCTGGCCATCAACACGACCTCCGGGACCGGTTCGGAAGTTTCCTGCTTTTCGATCATCAATCACACCGATAAAAAGTACAAAATGGCGCTGTTTGATCCCAACTGTACCCCGAGCAAGTCGGTCAATGACCCGCTGATCCACCAGTGCATGCCCAGTGATCTGGCCGCCTATACCGGCATGGACGCCCTGGCTCACGGCGTGGAAGCGATTGCCTCGCGTCTGGGGGTTGTCTCTGCCTATGGTCCCGGATTGAACGCAATTTCGTTGATCTTCGGCAACCTGCGTCAATCGGCCAGCAACCGGAACAACGACAAGGCGATTGAAGCGATGGTCTGGGCTGAAATGGCTGCCGCCTACAGCTTCAACAGCGCCGGTCTTGGACTTATTCATAGCATGGCTCACGCACTGGGCGGCATGTACGATGCGCCTCATGGCCTCTGTAACGCTATCGGTCTGGTTCCGGTCTGTAATTTCAACCTGCCGGCCTGCCCGGAGCGCTTCAAGATGATGGCCCAGGCTGCCGGTGTCGACGTGACCGGATTGAGCGACTACAAAGCCGGTGAAAAATTCATTGAGGCCTGTTTTGAATTGAAAGCCGAACTGGGGATTACCAAGACTTTCAGAGACCTCGGACTGCTTGAAAAGGACATCGAAGGTCTGTCACGTTTCGCCGTAAACGATATCTGCACCGAGGGTAATCCGACCGATACCGGCCTGCAGGATATGATCGGAATCTTCAACGAGTGTCTGTAATTCCTGACCGATTTTCATCCTGAAACCTGGATGGAATGAGAGTCGTTTCTGAATGATGCCGCCGACCCCGTAATGGAGAATATCTTGCGCGGTGGCCGGCGGCCTCTTTATATGAGGTGACCCCCTGAAACAGAACAACACATATATCACCGATGATGAGGCCGGTATGATTACCCAACAAGCGGTCATGGATTTTCTCAGAGCCGGGGGCTACATCGCCGATAACGCCATCGCTACCGCCGTTTTTCTGGCGATCCGTATGGAGAAGCCGATCCTGATCGAAGGCCCTCCCGGTGTCGGGAAGACCGGTCTGGCCAAAGCCCTTGCCGCCGCCCTGGATTTCCCCCTGGTGCGGCTGCAGTGCTACGAAGGAATCGACGAGGGCAAGGCGCTCTATGACTGGGAGTACGGTAAACAGCTGCTTTATACCCAATTGCTGCGCACCCAGCTTGATAACTACCTCTCCGTATCGGCTGACCTGCGCGAAGCCGTCGAGCGCCTTTCGTCTGAAGAAAGCCTGTTTTTCTCCAAAAACTTCCTGGTGCAGCGACCGATTCTGCGCAGTTTCCTGTCGGAAAAACGTTCGCTGCTGCTGATCGATGAGATCGACCGTGCCGACGATGAATTCGAAGCGCTGCTGCTCGAATGTTTGAGCGACTTCCAGGTCTCGATCCCTGAACTGGGGGTGATCGAGGCCAGGCGCAAGCCGTTGGTGATCCTGACCAGTAACGGTACGCGGATGATCTCCGATGCCTTGCGGCGGCGTTGTCTGTATCTGTACATCGGGTATCCTGAGTTGGAGCGGGAAGTCGCGATTGTCCGGACCCGGTTCCCCGACCTCTGCGAGGAACTGGCACGGCAGATGGTGGAATTTCTGCGTCAGGCCCGCGAACTGAATCTGCGCAAACCGCCCAGTGTTTCAGAAACCCTCGACTGGGCCCAGGTCCTTTCAATCCTGAAGGCAACCGAACTTACGCCCGAGGTGGTTGTCAGTACCGTCGGTGTGATTGCCAAACACCAGACAGATCTGCAGAAGGTCACGGAACTGGCCGCCCGGGAACTGGGGTAGGCATGGAACGGATCGTCACCCGCTTTGTCGCCGCTCTGCGTGAAAACGGTATCCGCGTATCACCCGGAGAGAGTCTGGATGCGGTTCAGGCATTGGCGCTGGCAAGGATGGACGGGCGCAAGGCCTCCCGGTTACTCCTGCGGCTGACGCTGGTGAAGAACGTCAATGACATTCCAACCTTCAATGCGGTCTTCAACCACTTTTTCAGTCGTTTCCAGTTTGTTGAACCGGAAGCCGACCTCCCCGCGTTGCTGGATACGGCCATCAGCGACATGGAAGGTGAATTTAATGACCTGAACGAACGGAAGGATGATGACCACGACGCGTCCGGCCCCCTGCTCAAGCTGGACAGCGAGATCAGGCCGGAAGATCTGGCCGAGCTGAAAAGTCTTGCGGAGATTGACCCGGACGATTCGGACGGCAATGAAATTGTTGTGCAGATGAAGGGCTATCGCGGCAAAGCGAAGACTCCGCCCCGCCCGACCCGGCGCTATACGCAGAATCCTCTCACCATAGAGCTGGGCAAGAGCAACAGCGACGCCCGCGGTGTCACCTTTTCCCCTGAAGAACAGGCCGTCATGCAGGAGGTCGTCTCGAAGATGATGCTGCGTCTGCGCAAGGATATGCGGCGGATGAAGAACAATCAGAACCGCGGCAAACTGCACGTTATCAAGACGATCCAAAAAAACTATCGTCACGATATGGTTCCATTCCAGGTGGCACTCCGCCGTAAACGCCGGGAGAAACCGCGGCTGGTGGTTCTCTGCGATGTCAGCTTTTCAGTCAGCCATGCGTCCCGCTTCATGCTGCTGCTGCTGCATACCCTGCATAATCAACTGCTCGATGTCCGTAGTTTCATCTACAATCGGGACCTGGCGGAAATCACCGAAATGCTGGCCAATATGCCAGTCAATGATCTGATGGAAACGATCGACCGGGGAGACATTGTCGATCTCGATGAAAACAGCAGTTTCGGCCAGGTATTTCTTAAATTCAAGAAAAAATACCTCGAAAACCTGCGCGGCCGGCCGGCCTTTATCATCCTGGGGGACGCACGCAACAACTACGATGAGGCCAATGACTGGGTGCTGGACGAAATTCGCGAGAAATCCCGTTACATGCTCTGGCTGACGCCGGAGGAACGTGAAACCTGGAGTCGCGGCGACTGTTTGATGGACATCTACGGTTCCTATTGTGACAAGGTGGAAGTTGTGAAAACGGTTGACGATCTGAGTCTGGTGGTCGAGGATCTACTGCGCGATATCTATGCTGACCAGGCCCATCCGATAGACCGGAAACTGCTGCGCGAAGCCAAGGCCGCAGAAACCTATGCCCCTGAGGATTATTATCGCCGTGGCGCAAATGCCGGCAGCGAACCGGTTTTCGACCCGGAAGGGCGTAGTCACTGGTGATTAGGTTCAAGAGCTTGTAACTATTCAGCGAGGCCATCCGGCTGAAGAGTTACAAGAGCTTTTCAGTCGCAGATACATGCAGATTTACGCAGATCAGTTCAAATACGAAATGCCGCACCTGAGCTTCGGACCGGTTTATACCGTGAATAATCGCATGAAGAATCGTCAAAATATCCCCGCTGATCAGCTCGCATTGCAGCTGAAGGTTGATGAGCTGAACCGTTCCCGTGAGGAACTCGAGACGTCGAGAAACAAGTACGCGTTTCTCTACGATTCTGCCCCGGTCGGATATTTTACGTTCAACCGGGAGGGGATTATCC
>JAADGW010000043.1 GCA_013152145.1 Deltaproteobacteria bacterium | reverse complement strand
CCACGCAGAACACGGAGCATCCGACCCTTGCCGGTTGATCCGATGACGATCACATCACACTCCTCGTGTTCCGCAAATCGGAGCAGAGCTTCATCGATCTCACCGTAAATAATCTCCTTGCGCAAGTGAACATTCGCCTCCGTGGCCGCCTTGTCGACAACATAAAAAATCCGTCGCTGGCGCTCCTCCCAATCATCTTTGCGGTTGCGGGACGGAGCGGGAGAAAGTTCGGTCAGCGCCGGAGCCTCCTTGGCCGGCAGCACAATAACGGCATACAGGGTACTGCGAAACCGTTCGCTGCTGGAGGCTGCCGCCAGCCGAACGGCCTCTTCAGCAGCCTTATCGGATGCCGGGGAGCCATCAATTGCCACCAGAATTTTCTTACTCAGATTCAACATCCCGTCTCACTTCCGTACAGTCGTTTCACCAATCGTAGACAAGCAACTTCGGGCTGTCAACAGCAGAAATCGAAATCGCCGAGCAGGGCAAATTGACATCGACATAACAGCGTTCTATAATACCTATGACAGCAGCAATCGGCGGCGTCAAGTCGAATACGGTATACGGCTTGACAGCTTACCGTCGTGAAGCTAGAATCACTCGTCCGATATCTAAGAAATTCCCAAGAAGGATAAAAATATCATGGTTAAAAAAGACAAGTCGGAATACATCATCCAAGCGGTCTCTCACGCCCTCGACCTCCTGGAACAGTTTCATGACGACATCGATGAACTGGGAGTGACCGAGCTGAGCAAACGGCTGAAGCTGCATAAAAATAATGTTTTCCGACTCCTGGCGACACTGGAATCCCGCGGTTACATTGAACAGAACAAAGCGACAGAGAACTACCGCCTGGGGCTGAAAGCTCTGGAGTTGGGACAGACCTTCATCAAGCAGATGGGGCTGCTGCGTCAGGCTAAACCAATTCTTGAGCAGATCGTCGAAGCCTGCAATGAAACTGCGTATGTTGCCATTTACAAGGAGAAACATACGGTCTACCTCGACGTCGTCGAGACCAACCTGACCGTGCGCGTTGTCTCTCGAATCGGAACACGTCTGCCGGCCGCCTGTACCGCCGCCGGGAAGGTCCACATGGCTTTCATGAGTGAGGAGGAGCTGGAGGAGCTGCTCGCCGGCCTCAAATTCATCCAACATACCCCGACGACCATCACCAAGGTAGAGGCATTCAAGGCAGAACTGGCTAAAATTCGCGAGCAGGGCTTTGCTTTTGATGATGAGGAGCTCGATGTCGGAGTGCGTTGTATCGCTGCACCGATCCGTGATTATACACGACGGCTGGTCGGCGCTATCAGCATCTCCGGTCCCAGCATGCGGCTCAGCGACGAACGGGTCGAAACCGAGCTGGTGCCGCTGGTATTAAAAGCTGGGGCCGATCTGTCGACCAGGCTCGGCTACCCAAAATAAAAAAAACTGCTTCGATAAACACCGAAGGCCCCGACAAGGGGCCTTTTTACGTCCGGGAGTCCAGAGCCGTTTGAAGATAACCATCGAGAATGAAATTGAGCGAGCCCGCCATGCCGGGGTCAACCACCCCGAGAACTACCCCTTCCTGCTCACCCCGACCACCCCGAACCGGCACGGGGTGCTGCTGGTCCATGGCTTCAGCGCGACCCCGCGCGAGATGCGCGCCCTCGCAGAACATCTGGCGGAACACAACTTCACCGTTTTCGGCGTTCGCTTGCCGGGACACGGCACCCGCCCGGAAGACCTGGCCGACTGCCGAGCAGAAGAGTGGCTGGCAGCGACCGAACAGGGTTATCAGCTGCTGCAGCAAAAGGGACTGACCGTCAACGCCGTCGGGCTCAGTACCGGTGCCCTGTTACTCCTGAAACTTGCGTTGCTGCGCCGATTTGAACGCTTGGTCCTGCTTTCCCCTTACCTGCGACTGAAACATCCACTAACACCGCTGGCCGGTCTATTGAGCCGGTTCATTCCCTATCAACAGCGGAATATTGCTGTTGCTGATCGACCTTTTTATTACCAGCAGCGGCCGCTTAAGGGGATCGCGCAGATCAATCGACTCCGGCGACAGGTCAAAGAGCAGCTGCCCCAAATCACAACCCCAACCCTGGTGTTAACCGCCAAGGGGGACAAAACCATCACTCCGGGGACGGCTAGGCAATTGTTTGAGCGGCTGGCCAGTCCGATAAAAGAATATCACTGCTACGGGGATAGCGTGCCCCATGTTCTGACGACGAGGGAGAACCCCTGCCGGAAGGATGTGTTTAACCGCACACTCAACTTTCTATCGATCCCGGAACAATAAACCCACAAAATGCAGCGCCGGCAGCAAATTTCTTTACCTTGCCGGAAAATAGCGCTATAGTACGGGAGAATCTGACTATCGTGAGGGGGACTCATGAAATCGCTGAAACTGGCTGCCGTTCTGGTCTTGCTGGCATTATTCCTGGTACCGACATCAAGCTTCTCTGCTGAATCGATCGACCCATCAGCCCTGTCTGCGGCTGAAGGCTTCCTGAACCTGCTTGACGACAGCGAGTATCAGCTCGCCTGGAGTCAGACCAGCGTCGTCAATCAGACCTACATCGGCTACCCGGAGTGGTTCCGAAAAACCCTGGCGGTCCGCCCGCATCTGGGGCAGATGCTTGAACGCACTCTGGCGAAAACCAGCCATCACAACTCTTGGGGCGGCCTGCCTGACGGTGACTATGTCAGGATCAGCTTCTCGACAAGATTTCTCAATAAAGCGGACAGTCTGGAGACAGTGGTCCTGATAAGAGAAGGTTCATTCTGGAGCGTCAGCGGCTATTATCTGCGTTAAAACAACAACTTTGCTACGGGACGACCAATCTTTTCCAGAGCTCATCGACCTGTCGCAACGCCTCTTCCAGCGTTCCCGAGTTATCGATCACATGATCGGCACGGGCCAGCTTCTCCCGCTGTGACATTTGTGCCGCAAGCCGCTGGCGAGCCGCAGTTTCATCCAACCCATCCCGTGCCATCAACCGCTGGAGCTGCACAACGGGATCAATCTTCACCACCAGTACCTGATCAACCCGCCCTTCGGCACCGGCCTCGAACAACAGAGGTGCTTCGTAAACCACCAACGGGATTCCCGGCGTATTCTTAAGTTGCTGCAAACGCTCAATCGCCAGTCTGGCAATGGCCGGATGGGTCATACGATTCAGCTCCTCGCGGGCGTGGCTGTCGGCAAAAATGATCTGCGCCAACCGTTCGCGGTTCAGCTCCCCTGAGCGCCGCAGGATACCATCACCAAAATACGCAACCAACCGCGCCAGCACCGGACTTCCGGAAGCAACGACCTGCCGCGCCAGCCGGTCCGCATCAACCAGAGCCGCCCCATGACGCACCAGAGCTTCGGTGATCGTACTTTTGCCCGAGGCAATATTTCCGGTGATCCCGAGAATCAAATTGTTTACCAGCATGGTAGAATTAACCTGACAGTCATTTCCGCTGACCGAACTTTATCGACCAACGGAGGTTTTTATGCATCAGACCCTGCCGCAAATGGTTTTCGACCGGATCGAACGCTTTGCTGACCGAACGGCACTGCGCCGCAAAATAAACGGCACTTATCAGGACATCAGCTGGCAGCAGTTCGGCCGACAGATCCGAGCTTTCGCCGGCAGCCTGCTGAGCCTGGGGCTGAAACCGGAACAGCAAGCCGCGATCATGGCCCCCAACTGTCCGGAATGGGCTTTCGCTGATCTGGCAATTCTGTCAGTCGGCGCACGTACCGTTCCCATTTACCACACTGAAGGACTGAAAACAATCGCCCATATCCTGGCCGATGCCGAATGCCGAATCCTCTTCACCCACTCCGCGCTGCTGGCTACTGAGCTGCTTAAGCAGCGGGACAAACTGCCGCAGCTGAAGACCATCATCCTGCTCGAAGGCTCCGCCGAAGCCGAGGAGGTTCTCTCGCTGGAAAGCTTTCTTGAACTGGCGGAACAGACCCCGGCGACGCAGCTGGAGACGTTACTGCAATCCGGGCAACGGAAGGACCTGGCGACTCTGGTTTACACCTCCGGCACCACCGGCGAACCGAAAGGGGCGATGCTGAGCCACGACAATATTCTCTCCAACGTCGAGGCCTGCAGTCAACTGATCAAGATCGGCCCGGAAGATCAGTGCCTTTCATTTCTGCCGCTGTCGCACATCTTCGAGCGGATGGCCGGCTATTATCTGATGCTGTATCAAGGGGTCGTGATCGCTTACGCCGAGAGCATCGATACCGTTCCGGCCAACTTAATTGAGGTTAAACCGACCATCGTCATCAGCGTGCCGCGCCTCTACGAAAAGATGTACAACCGGGTCCTGGAAAGGGTGACAACCGGCCCCTGGCTGAAAAAACAGCTGTTCTTCTGGGCGATAAAGGTCGGCAAACAGAAGGTCGCCCGCGAGCAGCAGGGACAAACGCCGACACCGCTGCAGACCACCCTGCTTGATATCTTTGAAAAGTTGGTTTTCTGCAAAATCAAGGATCGGCTCGGTGGCCGATTGCGCTTCTTCATTTCCGGCGGTGCCCCCCTGGTAAAAGAGATTGCAGAGTTTTTTCTCGCCGCCGGGGTACCGATCTACGAAGGCTATGGGCTGACTGAAACCTCACCGGTCATCGCTGTCAACTATCCCGGAAAACACCGGCTCGGCACCGTCGGACTGCCGTTACAGAGCCAGGAAGTCAAAATTGCCGAAGATGGTGAACTGCTGGTCAAAGGACCGAATGTCTTCCTGGGCTATTGGAAAAATCCAGAGCGCAGCGCAGAAGCCCTCAAAGACGGCTGGTTTTGCACCGGTGACATCGGCGCTCTCGACAACGACGGTTTTTTGACGATTACCGACCGTAAAAAAGATATCATCGTCACCGCCGGTGGGAAAAATATCGCTCCCCAAGAGCTGGAAAACCTGCTCAAGACCGACAAATTCATCAGCAGCGTGATGATCTACGGTGACCAGCGCCCCTACCTGACGGCACTGGTCGTTCCTGATTTTGAGGCTCTGCAGAAATATGCCGCCTATAAAAAGATTGATTTTCTCGATCACTGTGACCTGGTCAATCATCCACAGATTTTAAACCTGATCCGCAGGCGGATCGATAAGCTGCAACGGCCCTTCCCTTCCTTCCGGCAGATAAAAAGATTTACCCTGCTGTCACGGGATTTCAGCGGTGAAAAAGGCGAGGTTACACCGACCCTGAAAATCAAACGGAATATCGTCGGCAAGCGCTTTGCGAAGGTCCTCGAGGACCTTTACCGGCAAGCGGGTGAAGCGATCCATGATACCAGTTATTGTACCACTGGCTCGGAGGCGGAGAAAACAGGGGTTGAGAAACCATGAATTTCAACTTAGGATGGCAATGGTACCCTGTCAGTTTATCCGGACCGCAATAAGACGACGATCTGCACGGGGTTCTCTGCGGCCCAACGGCACAAAGCAGGTGAGCGAGCAAAACGGCTTGCCGACCGCCGGATCAGATCTATCTGGAGCAATGAAACCGACCTGGGGGAAATTCTGAAAAATCTGCACAAAACTGAAAACAGCCCGCCGGCAAGACAACCGGCAGACTTAAAACAATCTCCACCTCTGACGGATAAAGAGCAGAACGTCCCTCCCGCTGCCGACAAACAGCCGCGGTCGGTCGTCGCGCCGATGCGAGATCTGCTTGAGCAGCTGAAAGAACCGCTGGAGGATCAGGAACACGCCCGGTTGTTGGAACAGGTCAAGCAGCTGTCAGCCAATTTTCTCCAGCAGACGGGACTCAACGGCAGCCTGGCCCTGTTCGGCTTGCTGGAAAATCATCGCAACGACCGCAACCGCAGCCGTATACAGCGGCAGGGCGCTGCCATGCTCAGCGATACACTGCTGACCGACGAGATTAAAAATCAACTGGCCGACGCAGTTGCCGACCAATCCCTCAAAATCTCCCAGCGCCGCGCACTGGCCGGGCTGCTGGTCGG
>JAADGW010000212.1:3008-9823 GCA_013152145.1 Deltaproteobacteria bacterium | reverse complement strand
GAGGCCGAGAATCAGCAACACGTGCAACAGCAGCACGAAATAGCCGAGAAAAACGCCGTTGAAGATCCCTCTGTTCTGTTCGTCATTCAGTTGCATACGGTTTTCTTATCCAGAGTTATTTGCCACCGAGCAAACTAGCATAACATGGTTCACCGTGACAAAAAAACTTCGTAACTCTTCAGCCATCCATCGCACCGCTGAATAGTTACAAAACTTCATCCTTCGGCGAGGATTTTGCTTGTCGCCGGACGATCAATTCCGGCTATACTGCGGGACTGTGCATGTGATATTTTGCCCACTCTCACGAGTGTTCAAGGAGCGATGATGGAATATCTGGGGATTGATATCGGTGGTAGCGGCATCAAAGGTGCGATTGTGGATGTGTCCAGCGGCCAGTTACTTTCGGAGCGGTTGCGGGTTGTTACGCCGACTCCGGCAACTCCGCAAGCGGTCGCCGGAAAAGTGGCCGACCTGGTTCGGCAGCTCAACTGGCGGGGGAAGATCGGTTGCGGTTTCCCGGCTGTGATCAGTCATGGTGTCGCGCAGACGGCGGCCAATATTGATGTCAGCTGGATCGGGACCGATGTCGCTGCGCTGCTGGGCGAAGCGAGCGGCTGCCCATGCGTTGTGCTCAATGACGCTGATGCCGCCGGCCTGGCCGAGATGCGTTTTGGTTGTGGCCGAGGGCGTACCGGGAATGTTCTGCTGGTCACCCTCGGGACCGGGATCGGTTCCGCCCTGTTTCATAACGGCAACCTTTATCCGAATGTCGAATTAGGCCATTTGCGGCTGAAAAGCGGGATCGCTGAACGTTATACCTCTGCTGCTGTGCGCGTCAATGAAGCCCTCGGCTGGAAACCCTGGAGCAAGCGGCTGAATAATTTTTTCGTCCAGGTCGAACGATTGCTGTCGCCGGAATTGATCATTGTCGGTGGCGGCGTCAGCCGCAAGTATGAAAGGTTTTTCCCTTATCTCGAGACTCAGGCCGAGTTGCTACCGGCAGAGTTGCGGAACCGGGCCGGGATTATCGGTGCTGCCTGCCGCGCCGCCGAACAGCAGAGCTGACCCGAAAATGGGCAGATTTTTGCTGAAATATGAAATTTTCTTTTCTCCCTTACATTAAAATGTTGCATTTCAAGATCTGCCTGTGGTATGTCTAAAAGATCTAAGCAAGTTTGTGTAAAGATTTTGTTGCTCGATCGATTGACAAGGTGTCAATTAAAACAGAACACGCAGACCCGGCTGGGCCGCGTGTTTTATTTTTTTATGGCAACAGGTTTACACAACGAAGAACATCCCGCAACGGGAAATGGAGAAAATGATGGCAGAAGGTACAGTCAAGTGGTTCAACGATTCTAAAGGTTTTGGTTTTATTGAGCAGGACAACGGTCCTGACGTGTTTGCACACTTTTCCGCAATCGAAGGCGAAGGCTTCAAGTCTCTCGCCGAAGGCGATCGCGTGAGCTTCGACGTGACTGAGGGTCAAAAAGGCCCCCAGGCTGCTGCAATTCGTAAAATCTAAGCAAAACCTTTTTGCAACGATTTGAAAAGCGCCACACGGTTTATCCGTGTGGCGCTTTTTTTTCTCCTCAGCCGCTAAAAGTGCAAGAGCACAGTATAATAGCTCTATCCTTTTTGGCCCTCTGACAGCTGTCTTCAGAAAATGGAGAGAATCATGAAAATCTTCGTCAAACTGATTGTTGCGCTGGTCGTGGTTATCCTGCTGGTTGCCGGCGGGCTGTTATATTATGTCGATTCGATGGCCAAAAAAGCGATCGAATATGGCGGCAGCGAAGCTCTCGGGGTTGCTACTACCCTGGACCAGATCAACATTTCTTTGTTCAGCGGGACCGCCAGTCTCAGTGGTCTGAAAATCGCCAATCCGAGCGGTTTCAAACCGGCATCTTTTCTTCGCCTGGGCAGCGGTGAATTTGCCGTTTCTCTCGGTTCATTAAACAGTGATACCGTGGTGATACCGAAGGTGCGACTGGCCAATATTCAGCTCAACCTGGATCAGAAAGATGGGCAGAACAACATCGAACCGCTCCTCAAACGCATGAAGTCGATGAGTGGGGCCGGGGAAAAACAATCGTCAAGCAACCTCTCGGATTCGGGAAAGAAGTTTATTCTTGAAGATCTGGAGATCGAAAATGTTCAGGTGTCAGCAGCGCTTGAAATTCTTGGTCAGACTGCTTATGTCAAAATGGTTCTGCCGAAGATCGAACTGCGCGACCTGGGGAAAGATAAAGGTGGGCTGCCGATGCCGCAATTAGTGCAGACGGTGGTGCAGGTCATTCTTGATACCGCAGCCCAGAGTTCCGCTGGCCTGTCACCTGAGTTGGCCCGGTTGCTTAAGGGGCAACTGGCCGGGCTGGACAGGGTAAAGGCAAAAATAGTCGGCAAGGCAACCGCTGAGGTTGAAAAACAGTTGCAGAAGGTCCAGCAGCAGCTGAACAAACAACTTAAGCAGGTCCCCCTTCCCGCCGGAACCGACAAGGTTTTAGACGAAAAAACCAAGCAACTGCTGAAGGGGGTCAAGGGGTTGCTGGAGAATTGAGGCGGTTGGCGAAGGGAGCCATCAGTAATTTTCTAAACTCAGGAAAAAACATCAGGACCGTGGAGTGCCATCATGATTATCGGATTCGCCGGAAAAGCGGCTTCGGGAAAAACTACTGCCGCTCAGCATTTAGCCCCGTTGCTTGACAGGGAAACCCTGATTATCCCGATGGCGATGGTGCTGCGTGATGAGGTTGAAACCTTTCTCCGGGCGATCGATGCCGAGGCTCATGTGCCGCTGGTTTACGGTTGCCAGCAGGACAAACTGCGGGTCTTTTACCTTGATGAAAGCAAAGCGTTGCAGCAATGTCCGCAGTGGGCCGGGTTTGTCGCCGAGCACAGCGATATTCAGGATCGTCCGGGGCAGACTGCGGTGACTGTGCGGCGGATTCTGCAGTGGTGGGGGACCGAGTATCGCCGGGTCCGGGACCCTGACTATTGGACCAAGGCCTGGGAGCGGAAGGTCCGGCAGCACGACCTGACGCAGACTCACATTCTGGTTGACGACGTTCGATTCATGAATGAGTTGCGGATCATCAAGGCGCTGGACGGGGTGATCGTCAAGATCGAGCGCCCCGGTTTCGCGGCGGGTGGAAACCATGCCAGCGAGACGGCGCTCGACGGCTATCGTGACTGGGAACGGATTATTCTCAACGACGGCAGCCTGGAGCAGTTCAAGAGTAAGGTGGCGGCACTGACTGACCTTGTGCCGACCTGACCGAATCGTGTGAGGGAGCTATTGTCCCGTCGATTTGTCCGTCTTCTGCCCGGCGGTTCTCAGCTCTGCGGTCAGCGGCCGGGTCTCCTTACGCAAATACCCTTTTTCTTTAATCAATCTGTCCAGTTGGTCGATCCGGGCTTGCGGATGCGGGTGAGAGGCCAGCAGGTAGGGGATGCGGCTGCCGGCTTTTTTCGCCATGCGGACAAAGAAATCGGTGCTGCCGCCGACGTGGCCGTAACGTTTGTTCAACAGGTCGAGAGCAAAGCGGTCAGCGGCGGACTCCTGGGCCCGCGAGTAGCGGACCCGGTAGGTCATCAGCGTTTTCGCAATCAGGTCGCTGGCGGCATTTTCCTCGCCGAACAGCAGCGCCGCTGCAACCGTCAGACCCAGCCCGCGGCCCAGTCCGCGCAGATGATCCCGATGGGCAAAGTGCCCCAGCTCGTGAGCGAGGATCATCGCCAGTTCATTTTCCGACCTGACCTGCTTCAGCAATCCGGCAAAAACCACGATCGTACCGCCCGGCAGGGCCACGGCGTTGACCTGTTCTGACGGGGACAGAACCACCCGAAAATTGTATTGATGCAGTTTCGAGTCGGCCGGAAGTTGTGCCAGTAACGCTTGCAGTCGCTGTTCGAGCGCCTGGTTTCTCTCGCCGGGGAACTGGGTGACTGCCTGTTCTCCGAGCCAGTTTTCGACACTGACCGGGATTTTTTCTGCCGCCCAATCGGTGGCAAAGCCGAGCAGCAGAAAGACCAGCCCGGTGGCCAGAATCAGCCCGCCGAGCAGCCAGAACAGCTCAGTCAGGGGGTGGGCTCTGGAAACGTTGATGTTACCGTTGAGCTGCTTTGGGGTGAACTTCATTTCGGCTGCATGACAATGGCGGTGCCGTAGGCGATCGCTTCGACGCTGCCGAGCTGATTTTTCTTGTTGGCGTTCCTGCCGATGGAGGACGTTTCCAGCCGCATGTTGATGATCATCCCGGCCCCATTTTTCCGCGCCTCCTCCTTCATTCGCAGAATTGCTTCGCGGCGAGCCCGGTCGATCAGCGATTCGTACGATTTGACGCGGCCGCCGAAAATATTACGCAGAATCGCCAGCAACCGTTTGAAGTAGTCGATGGAGATAACGGCGCTGCCGGTGACCAGTGTTGCGTTACGGACGCGACCGTCGGGGAAGGAGCCTTCGGCGGTTACCACGGCCATTTTCAGCAATTCTTTTTCCCGCTTGCGGATCGACCGGTAATGCCGTTTTTCCGCCAGACTGCCGGCAGCATAACCGAGGACGAGCAGGAAGAAAAAAATCAGCAGATCGAGATTCTGCAGGATGATTTTCATCTGCTGCTCCTATTCGACCCGGACGGCGGTGCCGTAAACGAACAGTTCGGCCGCCCCCTGAGCGACAGAAGAGGTGGCAAAGCGGATATTGACCACCGCGTTGGCACCCATCTGGCGGGCTTGTTCGGCCATCCGGTCCATTGCCTCCTGCCGGGAATCCTGCAGCAGCTCGGTGTAGCCTTTCAGTTCACCGCCGACCAGGTTTTTCAGGCCGGCCATGAAATCGCGGCCGATATGTTTGGCTCGAACCGTGCTGCCCTGGACAATGCCGAAATGTTCGACAATTTTCTTGCCCGGGACCGTATTGACGTTAGTCAGGATCATCGATTTTTCTCCTGAGGTCAGGATGTTGAAAAAAACGTAAACTATTCAGCAGCACGATGGATGACCTCGCGCTACCCACTCCAAGGGCCGCATGAACCCATCCCTGGGGCTTGACTGTCGCCATCCAGGCGACAGACTCCCTTGCAGTGGGCACCCCGAGGCCATCCGGCTGAAGAGTTACAAAAAAACGGGGGTGTTGCCGGGAGGTCGTGGCTGAACCGGTGGTAGCCGTCACAACAGGGGTTTTGCCGCTTTCTCCCAGAACTCGGCGATCAGTTCCACAACCTGCTGTGGTGTCCGGTTGTCGGTGTTGATTTCATGATGAGCTGCCGCACGATACAAAGGGGTGCGGCGCTGCAGAACTTCGGCGACTTCTTCGGTAAAGGTCTTACCGGCCACCAGTGCCGGGCGCTGGGTGTCATGCTGAATCCGGGCGACGATCGACTCGACCGAAGCCTGCAGCCAGAAGACCCGGCCATTCTGTTGCAGAATCCCGGTGTTCTCCGCCCGTTCGATGATACCGCCGCCGCAATCGATCACCAGCTGATCGAGACCCGCCAGTTTGCGGGCTTCAGCGGTTTCCATATCGCGAAACTTCGGCCAGCCGAATTTTTCGACGATCTCCGGAATCGGCATCCCGGCGGTTCTGACGATCTCTTCATCCATGCTGATCACTTTCCGGCCGAAATGCTCACCGAGCAGTCGGGCGACGTGGCTTTTGCCGGTACCACGATAACCGATCAGAACGATATTCATGCCTGCAACTCCTGCAGAACGACGTGACGCATCACTTCGACGGGGGCGTCGACACCGGTGAATTGCTCAAATTGCAACACCGCCTGGTTGATGAACATTTCAACCCCGGAGACGGTTCGACAGCCCCTGGCTTTGGCTTCTTTGAGCAGACGGGTTTCGAGGGGATTGTAAACCACGTCGAAAACCACTTGCCCGGGACGGAACTCGGCCGGGATCAGGGTCGCATCCTCCTTCGGATGCATGCCGACCGGCGTGCAGTGAATAATAACATCACTTCTGGCCATCGCTGCGGCCAAGGTCGCTGTCGACATCACCTGTGCGCTGATGTTTCGATCGGTCCCCCGGCGCAGATCTGCGGCCAACCCCTGCAACAGGGGTTCATCGATGTCGAGCATGAGCAGTTCAGCCAGTTCGGTCTGTTGGGCGAGGGTAAAGGCGATCGCCCGCGCTGCGCCGCCGCAGCCGATCATCAGCACGGTCTTGTCATCCAGAGAGATATCGGCGTCGAGCAGCGCTTTGAGGGCGCCCGGGCCGTCGGTGCCCAGACCGATCAGCTTGCCGTTGTCGCTGACGATTGTGTTGATCGAGCCGATGGCGCGATCGACTTCGGCAATCTCATCGACATGTTTCATCACCTCGATCTTGTGCGGGATGGTGACGCTCATGCCGCGGAAGTTGCCGAGAGCCCGCATCCCGGCCAGAGCGGCGGCGACATCCTCGACCTGACAGGCGACGTAAACGAAATCCTGTCCGGTGGCGGCAAAGGCGGCATTGTGGATCGCCGGGGACATGCTGTGGCCGACCGGGTTGCCGATCAGGGCGCAGAGCTGAGTTCTGGGGCTGATGGAACTTTTATCCTGCATTGAAACTCCTCCAATAGATGACATTCCGGCTGTTGAGTTCGATATCCTAACGCAAGAGTGCTGGTGACGGAAGAGACAATTGCTTGACTTGGGTTTGCTGCTGACCTAGCCTGCGCGAGTTCGGTAATAAATATAGCCACCAAGGCTCCAAGACACCAAGAGGTTCAAAACCCTGGATTCAGGTATTCTTGGAGTCTTGGTGGCTAACAAGGGTTTCAGGTGTGATTTGGCCGCTTTGAAGACAAATAAACAGTACGATCT
>JAADGW010000212.1:0-2921 GCA_013152145.1 Deltaproteobacteria bacterium | reverse complement strand
CACCGCTGCGGAGCCAAGCTGTTGATCACCGGCAAGGGGCGCTGCAATATCACCAACAGTGAAAGCGATCCGTTGCGGTTTGTCGAGCACTTCGGCCGCAACGGCAAAGCGTTATTGACAGCTCTGTACGCTTTCGGTGTTGACGATACGATCAATTTTTTCGAGCAGCGAGGCCTTAAACTGCAGACCGAACGGGGCGGGCGGGTCTTTCCGGCGGGGGGTGGCGCGGCCGATGTGCAGAAGCTGCTGCGGTGCTTTGTGCAGGACGCCGGAGTTGAGCTGTGCTGTGATTGTCGGGTGAAACGGCTGCTGTCGACAGCCGGTCGGATCGCCGCCGTTGAGACCGATCGGGGCCATTTTACGGCCGACCGCTATGTCGTCGCCACCGGCGGGCTGTCCTACCGGTTGTACCGGTGACGGCTATGCTTGGGCGCAACAGGGCGGCCATAACCTGATCGAACCGCAGGCGGCGCTGATGCCGCTGCGTCTGGCTGAAGACTGGACCGGGGACTGGTGCGATCTCAACCTGAAGAATATCAGCGTGACCGCCCGCCGCGACGGCAAACCGATTGCCGAACGCTTCGGCGAGGCGTTCTTTACCCGCGCCGGGATCGGCGGCCCGATCATTCTCGATATCAGTCGCGAAATTCGCGACGCGCTGAAAAAAGGGGCGGTCAGCCTGCATCTTGATCTGAAACCGGCGGTGTCGGCGGCGCTGTTCGACAAACGTCTGCAGCGCGAATTTGCCGAGCAGAGCAACAAGGATTTCCGCAACGCCCTCGGCAAGCTGTTACCTCGAACCATGATTCCCCGCTTCATCTCGCTGGCCGAAATCGATCCCGGCAAAAAGTGTCACTCGATTACCAGGGCCGAGCGGAAAAAGCTGCTCGGGTTGTTTAAAGATCTGACGTTTCAGGTCACCGGTCACGAAGGGTTGAAAAAAGCGATCGTGACCTCCGGCGGGGTAGCGCTGAAAGATATCGATATGCGCAGTATGTGTTCGAAAAGAATCGCCAATCTTTATTTTGCCGGTGAGATGATCGATCTGGACGGCCCGACCGGCGGCTTCAACCTGCAGGTCTGCTGGTCGACCGGTTACCTGGCCGGAGTCAACGCGGCTCAACCGGCCGCAGGCTGAACCCTCCATCCCCCTTCATCAGTTGATTCATCAGGGCGACCCGCTGTGCAGCAACTCCTCCGCCAGTTGTCCCAACCGTTTGATCCCTTCGTTCAGCCGCTCGTTCCAGAGTCCGCAGCAACCGATACGGAAAAAATTGCGGTACTTATCTTGAGTGGAAAAGATCGATCCCGGGGCCAGGCCGATGCCGATCTGCCGGGCCCGGTGAAAGAAGTCGACGGCATCGATCGCCGCGGGCAGCTCGACCCAGATGGCAGCACCGCCTTCCGGAAATCCGGCGCGGGTTCCGACCGGGAAATAGCGCTGCAGGCTGAGCAGCAGGGCTTCCATCTGCTGGTGAACCGCTGTGCGCAAGCGGCGCAGGTGGCGCTCGTAATAGCCGTCGCGTAAAAATTCGGCGATGATCAACTGATTCGGTGTCGCGGTGCAGATGTTGGTGGTGGTTTTGATGTCGCGGGCCCGCTCAGCATAGCGACCGGGAATCATCCAGCCGACCCGGTAGCCGGGAGCGATGGTTTTGGAGAAGGATGAGCAGAACAGGACATTGCCCAGCTGATCATAGCTTTTGCAGCAGCTGGGACGCTGCTCGCCGAAATAGAGGTCACCGTAGACATCATCCTCGACCAGCGGGATGTTGTGTTCGGCCAGCAGGGCGACAATCTCCCGCTTGGCGCTGTCACTGGTCAGGCTGCCGTCCGGGTTGTTGAAGTTGGGGACCAGGATTGTGGCGCGGATCTCAAACTGTTCGATCGCTTTTCGCACATCTCGCGGATCGACACCGCTGCTTGACGAGGGGATCTCGATGGCGCGCAGGCCGCAGTTTTCCAGCAGTTGCAGAAAGCAGAAATAGCTTGGTGACTGGATCAGCACGTTGTCGCCCGGTCGGGTCAGGGCGCGCAGGGCGATTGATAACCCTTCCATGGCGCCGCTGGTAATCAGGATATCCTCCGGGCTGACGCTGATTCCGGCTTCCAGTGAGCGCAGGGCGATCTGTCGGCGCAGCTCCGGGTGGCCGTTGACCGGGGCGTAATCGAGAAGTTGCGTCGGATTGCTGCGTGATACGGCCGCCGATACCCGGGCCAGGGTTTTTGCCGGCAGCAGCTCTTCCGCCGGGCAGACCACCCCGAACGGCAGCAGTTCGCGGTTGCCGAGCGCCTCAAGAACGTTCTGGATCAGACCGCTGCGACGGCTGACGGTCGGCACCAGAGCCAGGCGCGGGCGGCTGACCGGGGAGGGCAGGCGCCGGGCGCCGCTGTTCAGGTAATAACCGGAGCGTTCCCGTGCCCTGATGATGCCTTTTTTTTCCAACTCCAGATAGGCCTGGCTGACGGTGGAGATACTGACATTCAACTGGCGGCTCAGGGCGCGCAGCGACGGCAGCTTTTCACCCGGCAACAGCGCCTCGCCGTCGACCAGGGTCATGATATGCCGTTCAACTTTGCGGTAGCGGAAATCCTCTTTCGGCATGAGTCCCTCAAAAAAATCTGTTATGGTTTGTTTTTTATAAATCTGTATCTGTTTTGTGAACAGTTTATCGGTTTTACTGACAACATGCCAGTACGTATATTGCTTGGACAATTGTAACTATTCAGCCGAATAGCCTCGGAGTACCCACTCCGAGGCCATCCATCGCGTTGCTGAAGAGTTACGAATAATTTTTAGAGGAGTTGCCTGTGAAAACGATTGGATTGCTGGGTGGAATGAGCTGGGAATCGACGATTCTCTATTATCAGCTGATTAACGAAGGGGTGCGTGAACGACTCGGTGGGCTGCATTCGGCGCC
>JAADGW010000262.1 GCA_013152145.1 Deltaproteobacteria bacterium | reverse complement strand
CTGACCGACCGGGTCCCACCGGGACAGGTTTTCATCCCCTTCCATTTTGCCGAAGGGGCCGCCAACGTGCTGACCAATAACGTCCTCGACCCGGAATCGGGTATCCCCGAGTTCAAGGTTTGCGCGGTGAGGATCGAGCCATGCTGAAACAGTTAATGCGGACCGATCTCGACCGGTTGCTGCAAAAGGTTGCGGCCGATTACCATCTGCAGGTACCGCAATTGCTCACTGATGGTACCCGGCAGCTGGTTCCTTTCGAAATGGGCGAACTTTCCCTGTCCGGTGCTCCACTGCAGCGCAAGCCGACCGCATACTTTTTTCCGCAAACTGAAACCCTGCTGCATATTACGGCAGACGGATCGATCGAGTTACCAGCCGGAGCAGCACGGCCGCTCGCCCTGTTCGGACTGGATCGGACCGACTTGGCCGGGATCGCTTTTCTCGACCGTTTCTTCTCCGCAGCACCGGCGGATGATGTCTATCAGCGTAGGCGCAACGGAGCATTGCTGATCGGACTGACCGGTGCCGCCGGAGTCGATCACAGCTTTTTGTCCCTGTCTTCCGGAAATTGTGATATCGAGTTGATCGCCGATAATGAGTGCTGGTTGGCCCTGGCATATTCGGAACGCGGGGAAAAGCTGTTGAGCAGGTTTCCTGACGGCGACAGCGAACAGCTGGCTGTATTGCGTAAATCCAGTGACGACAGCAAGTTAAGTCAATTGAAGCTTCTGCAACAGGGCAGCCGATTGCTGCAGGAAGATAAGGTGCCGGATGAATTCTGGGTCGAAATCGCCGATCGCTGCATTCTCTGCAGCGGTTGCAATCTGGCCTGCCCGACCTGCAGCTGTTTCTGCGTGCAGGATCGTCGCCGGGGAGAGATCGTAGAACGCAGCCGGGTCTGGGATTCCTGTCAGCTCGATGCCTTCATGCGCGAAGCCAGCGGCCATAATCCGCTCGGCACCGAAACCCTGCGCACCCGGCGGCGGATTCACCATAAACTGGTGGCAGATGTCCAGCGCTGGGGAGAGCTCGGCTGTGTCGGCTGCGGTCGCTGCGACCGGGCCTGCCCGACCGGGATCGGCATGCTGGCGGTAGCGGAGGAGATGGTGAAACGTTACGGAACGGCTGCCCCTGTTGAGTGATTATTTTGTCGGATTCAATTTCTGATTTTTCAGGAAAGAAATGGGGTTCCCGAAGAAACCAGGCTTAAAGGGGCCGGGATAAAACAAACGGGGCAGGCGAAATCCCTTTGGATCCGCCTGCCCCGCCGGGCTGTCTACAAATAGATATCTTTGTCCTGCCTGAGGTCAGTCAACAGTGGCCTTGTCGGTGATTTCCAGACCGCGATCGATAATGGCGAAGCATTCTTTCAGCTGCTCTTCGGTGATGCAAAGCGGCGGGTTGGTGAAAAGGTTGTTCCAGTGGATGAACGTAGCTATTCCGTTTTCCTTAAGGAACGCAGCCAGTTGAGTCATCTCCGGGCTGGTGCCGTTGAAAGGTGCCAATGGCTCGCGGGTCTCGCGATTTTTGACCAGTTCGATGATGCCGAACAGGCCGATTGAGCGGACATCGCCAACGGAAGGATGTTTCTCCTTAAGCTCCTGATGCAGGCCCGCCATGATCTTACCCATGCGCTTGGAATTGCCGACCAGATCATCCTCTTCCAGGACTCGCAGGGTAGCGGCAGCGGCGGCGAGGCTCATCGGGTGGGCATTGTAGGTCAGACCGCCGTAGAAGACATTTTTGCCGAAATACTCGGCAATCCGCTCGCTCATCGCCACGCAGCCCAGTGGCATATAGGCTGAAGTGAGCCCTTTTGCCATGGTGATGATGTCGGGGGTCACATTCCAGTTGTCGACCGCAAACCATTCACCGGTGCGTCCGAGACCGGCCATCACCTCGTCGCAGATCAGCAGGATACCGTACTTATCACACAGATCGCGCAGCCCCTGCAGGTAGCCGTCGGGAGGCACGATCAGGCCGTTGGTTCCGGTGACCGGCTCGATAAAGACCGCGGCGATATTCTGCGGTCCCTCGTACATCATGAT
Organism: Deltaproteobacteria bacterium; assembly: GCA_013152145.1. GTDB lineage: Bacteria > Desulfobacterota > Desulfuromonadia > Desulfuromonadales > Geopsychrobacteraceae > Malonomonas. The sequence continues at coordinate 4,014 of JAADGW010000262.1, read as the reverse complement.
CTCTTCCATGTTCTTCAGGCAGAGCAGGTCACAGTCACTGCAGTTGTCACGGCCGAAGCTGCAGCGGTACTCGTAGGGGTCAAAGGCGCGGATGACCCCGGGGATGCTCGGTTCGTTGGCCCAGCGACGCGGGTCACCGGTCAGGGTCATGGCACCGGCGCTGGCACCATGATACGAGCGGTAACGGGCGATAATTTTCTGGCGGCCGGTGAACTGACGGGCCAGTTTGATGGCGTTTTCATTCGCCTCGGCGCCACCGAGGGTAAAGAAAAACTTGTTCAGATCTCCGGGAGTATATTTCGCCAGCAGCGGTCCGATTTCAGCGCGAATCTGCGTTGCCATCCCCGGCCCGGCGTAAGCGAGTTCCTCGGCCTGCAGCTTGATGGCATCGATGACACGTTGATCACCATGGCCGATATTACTGCACATCAGCTGCGAGTTCATGTCGGCGTAGCGCTTGCCGTCGGCGTCCCAGAAGTAGATCCCTTCGGCACGCACCATCGGAATCGGATTGACGGCATCCTGGGCAGACCAGGACCAGAAGGTATATTTTTTACATTGCTCGACCATCCGGTCGGCCGTCATCAGCTGTTTTTTGTCGGTATTCATGACACCGTCTCCTTGAAAAAAGGTTGGAGGAGAAGCTCTCAGGCGTTGGCCCGCTCGAGCATCGCACTGAGCAGGACATTACATCCGGCGATAATATCGGCCGCCTCGGCATTTTCGATTTCGTTATGACTGATCCCATTTTCACAGGGGATGAAGATCATGCTTGCGGGGGCAAAGTCAGCGATATAGCAGGCATCATGGCCAGCACCGGCGAAGATATCCATGTGGCTGTAACCGTGGGTCCGGGCTCCTTCACGGACTGCGTTGATGCACTGCTCGGAAAAGATCACCGGAGCGTAGTACCAGATCGGCTCCAGCTTTACCTCGACGTTGACCTCAGCGGGTAAATGCTCGCAGAAGACTTTAAGCTCCCGATCCATCTTGCTCAGAATCGTATCATCGGGATGTCGCAGATCGACCGACATGGTGACCTGTCCGGGGATGGTGTTGCGCGAGTTGGGGTGTACCTGCAGAAACCCGACCGTGCCGCAAGCGTGGGGCTGGTTGGTATTGGCGATCCGCTCCACCTGGTTGATCAGTCTGGCGGCGGCCGCCAGGGCATCATGACGCAGCGGCATCGGGGTTGTGCCGGCGTGGGACTCACGACCGGTAATGGTGACATCGTACCAGCGCTGTCCCTGCCCTTTGTTGACGACACCGATGGTCTTCTTTTCGGCTTCCAGGTAGGGACCTTGCTCGATATGGGCCTCGAAAAAAGCGCCGATCGGTCTTTGCCGGGCGGGAAGTTCACCGGCGTAGCCGATCCGCTTGAGTTCCTCACCGAAAAGCTTGCCGTCAATATCGGTCTTCGCCAGAATTTCCTCGAGGGTAAAGCGTCCTGCGACAACACCTGAGCCCATCATCGCCGGAGCGAAACGGGAGCCCTCTTCGTTGGTCCAGACCGAGACTTCGACCGGTGCCTTGGTTTCGACATTGTGATCCTGCAGGGTCCGCAGCACTTCGAGACCGGCCAGCACGCCAAAAACCCCGTCAAACTTACCCCCGGTCGGTTGCGTGTCGAGATGGCTCCCGGTCATGATCGGCGGCAGGTCGTTATGGCGTCCCGGACGTCGGGCGAAGATATTGCCGACCTGATCGACAGTGACCGTACAGCCAGCCTCTTCGCACCACTGAACAAACAGATCGCGGGCTTCTTTGTCGAGATCGGTCAGGGTCAGACGGCAGCAGCCGCCTTTTTCGGTCGCGCCGATCTTTGCCATCGTCATCAGCGACTGCCAGAGGCGGTCGCCGTTTATGGTTATATGCTTCATGCTTTATCTGCTCCCGTGGAAAAGAACCAGCCGAAATCCTTCAAGTGGTTTATGCACCGGAAACCCGGGTCGGCTGCCTGAGCAGCCGACCCGGGAGTTCATCAGTCGTTGATGGGGAAGGTAAAGACGGCACTTTCGCGAACCCCGGAAGGCCAACGCTGGGTGATGGTTTTGCGTTTGGTGTAGAAGCGCACCGAATCGGGACCGTAAGCGTGCAGATCACCAAACAGGGAACGCTTCCAGCCACCGAAGCTGTGGTAGGAGACCGGTACCGGCAGCGGAACATTGACGCCGACCATGCCGACCTTGATGTTGTCGGTGAAGTAGCGGGCGGCTTCACCGTCGCGGGTAAAGATACAGGTTCCGTTTCCGTACTCGTGGGCATCGATCAGGTCCATCGCCTGTTGCAGACTCTCGGCGCGAACCACGCAGAGAACCGGCCCGAATATTTCATCGGTATAAATCTTCATGTCGGGAGTCACCTTGTCGAACAGGCAGCCACCGATGAAGTAACCCTCTTCGTGGCCGGAGACCACAAGGTTGCGGCCATCGACAACCAGTTCAGCGCCTTCTTCCACACCCAGGTCGACATACCCCTTTACTTTTTTGCAGTGCTCTTTGGTGATCAACGGACCCATATCGTTGCTGACATCGGTGCCGGGACCGACCTTCATGGTTGCCAGCTCCGCTTTCAGCTTGCCGATCAGGGCGTCACCGACTTCGTTTCCGACCGCCACGACCACCGGAATGGCCATACAACGTTCACCACAGGACCCGTAGGCCGCTCCCATAAGGGCGCTGACCGCGTTGTCGAGATCGGCATCAGGCATGACGATGGCGTGATTTTTTGCTCCGCCGAGGGCTTGAACACGCTTACCGTTGGCATTGCCGGTCTGGTAGATATATTCGGCAATCGGGGTCGAACCGACAAAGCTCACGGCCTTGATGCGCTCGTCGCTCAACAGCACATCGACAGCCTCTTTGTCACCGTTGACCACGTTCAGAACCCCTGTGGGCAGCCCGGCTTCGCGAGCCAGTTCCGCAATGTACATGACGCAGGAAGGATCGCGTTCGGAAGGCTTCAAGATAAAAGTGTTGCCGCAGACAATCGCCATGGGCCACATCCAGAGCGGGACCATGGCCGGAAAATTGAACGGGGTGATTCCGGTGACAACCCCGAGCGGCTGAAATTCGCTCCAGGAATCGATGGCCGGTCCGACATTTTTGCTGTGCTCACCCTTGAGCAGCTCGGGTGCGCCACAGGCATATTCCACGTTCTCGATGCCGCGCTGAAGTTCGCCCATGGCGTCGTTAAGCACCTTGCCGTGCTCATCAGTGATCAACGCACAGATCTTCTCGGCATTCTGCTCCATCAGTACCTTGAGACGGAACATCACCTGCGCCCGTTTGGCCGGGGGAGTGTCCCGCCAGGCGGGGTAGGCCGCTTCGGCACTGGCGATGGCCGCTTCAACCTCCTGGATGTTTGCCAGGGCAACCCTGCCGGATGCCTTGCCGGTGGCCGGATTATAGATATCCGCGTAACGTCCACTGATACCAGCGACTGTCTCGCCATTGATGTAATGATTGATCGTTTTTACGTCCGGCGATTGTGCCCCGAGATCTGCTGCCTTGCTCATCTGCTGTTCCTCCTGTAGTCATCTGTTATGGTCGCTATTGACAAAATTGAAGCCTGAACGACCACCTGAGATTAGACACTAGCATGTTTAAAAAAATAGACAAGCAATAAGTGGCCATTTTTTTAAACAGCACCGCTTTGAGATCTTCTGTTCGACGGGAAGACTATTTTCCGCAGAAATTCGCCTTCAGTGGCCCTGTCTGGCGTACACCGTGAAAGGGAGGTGAGTACGAATAAGTCAAATATAGTGATGTCGCGTTTAATAATTTAAGCAACTATTCAGCAGGATGGCCTTGAAGTGGGCAGTGCGAGGCCATCCATCACGCCGCTGAATAGTTACTAATTTAAAAGAGCTCTTCGGCTCCGGGCTGACAAGTCCACCAGGTGGAGCCGATCAGTCGCGCAGAGGAATTCTTTTCACGAACCGTCCATGACCCGGCACGCCGACAAATTCGACCCGGTCCTGTCGCCATTCGGCAACCCTCATCCCTCTGGAGA
>JAADGW010000275.1 GCA_013152145.1 Deltaproteobacteria bacterium | reverse complement strand
AAATTGTGGCGCTTATGAAGAAAGCCGGAAAGCAGGCGTTTCAGACCAGGCGGACCGGTGCAAAACCTCCCCCCTCGGTGCGCAGATTGGTGACCTGCCCCCGGTAGAGGCGCGCCCCGATACCGAGCAACCGGTCCCGGTAGACAAACAGGCGCAGGTCGACCTTAAACTCCTGCCCATCGGCGGCGGTTGCCACCGAGGGCGGAACAACCTGCTGGACCAGGGTGGTTTGCGGTTCCTGCCCGGCAAAACGCTTGCGGGTAATACTCTTGCCCATCAACACGCCGCGACTGCCGAAGCGGGTGACCGGCTTAAAGATCAACTTTTTCCGCTCGCCCCAGAGTTCTTCCGGGTTATAATCAGCCAACAGCCGGCTTTTCGGCACCAGTTGCAAAAGCAGTTGCCGCTCCCCCGCGGTCAAACCCAAACCAGCCAGCAGCACCTCATCCGACCAGAGAATCATCCGGCGCTTGTCAGCCAGTAATCCGTAGACAAAAGGGTTCGGGGAAAGACAAACGGCAGCGGCCAGGTAAGCATCCCGCACACCGGCCAACGACGGCTCTTCGAGAAAAAAATCACAGTGTCGATTATAAATCAGATCGATTTTTTTCCCGGCGAGAAAAACCCCGCTCCGGTCAGCGACAAGTTGCTCCGGCGCTGCGATTTCAGCACTCAGCCCCTGCTCGCGCAGCCAGTCACGACAGGCCAGCATCTCCAGGTAAAGCGGCTGCTGCTGAGGATCTTCATCAAGCAGAACCACCCGTCGCAATGGCGAGTTACCGGCAGAAAAATCCCGCCATTCCTGCTGGAAACTGCCAAATAAACGTTTTTGCAGCCACAGCGGCAAGCGGGTCGGCTCATATCCGTGAGCCCGCGCTTCACTCAACCAGATGAGGTAGCCTCCCCCGGCATTGGTGTTCACCTCGATCAAACGGGGTCCCTCCACCGTCAGATGAAAATCGTAGCCCATCATCAATGCGGCATGACCGGGGTCAAAATGACACACCGGCGGTAACTGAGGGAAGACCCGCTGACGATAATTTTCACGCTGGCTCAGGCGAAACAGCAAACGCACCAGTCGCAGCATCTGCCGAAGATCATTGCGCGGCAGTCGCGCAGTCAGTCGGCTGAGGGGAAGTTGTTTGGGGACCGGCATCAATTCCATATCAAAAAGAGTTGAGGCGACGGATAAACGCCTTGAGCAAACCGTAACTGCGGCGGTTGAACTCCATGGTCAGGCGGGGCAGATGCTGAATATCCGGCTGGTCGTGCTCTTCAGGCAGCGCGGTGGTTAACCGCATGCTGCCGCCGGGGGCCAGGATTTCACTGAATTCACTGGCCAGAACCTGCAGATGATCGGTATCGAGCACTTTATTCAGCCGGATCACCAACTTCCCTTTGACAAACCGCAGCGAGTGATAGTTACGGTAAAAATCATCAATATACTGCACCGCCGCAACCGGATCCTTGGTGATGGTAAACAGGGAAAAATCCTCAAAACTGATCAGACCGCGCTTGAGCAGGGCATCACGGGTAAAATCGAAGAACATGTCCCAGTAGCCGCCGTTGTCATCATCGATCATAATCAACGGTACCGGTGGATTTTTACCGGTCTGCACCAGCGTCATCACCTCCATCCCTTCATCAAGGGTACCGAAGCCACCGGGGAACAGCACCACCGCATCCGCCTCTTTGAGAAAAGCGACCTTGCGATTGAAGAAGTACTTGTAATTGATGACCTTGTCGCTGTCCTTCATTACCGGATTGGTGCCCTGCTCGAAAGGCAGTTCGATATTGACGGCAAAGGAGTTATCCGCCCCGGCGCCCTCATTCCCGGCCTGCATGATCCCCGGACCGCCGCCGGTGATCACCATGTAGTTATGTTCAGCCAGCAGTCGTGCAAACTTGACACATTTCTGGTAAATCGGTTCATCCGGCTGACTGCGGGCACTGCCGAAGATACTGACTTTCTTGCGATGCCGGTAGGGAGCGAAGACCTTGTTGGTGAAACGCATCTCTTTCATCGTCGTCCGCATCAACTTCTGATCGGCCAGATAGTCGTTTTCCTGACCTGATTTAAGGGCACTGAGAATCATTTCCCGGATCATCCGCGGATGATGAACGCCGGTCCGGCGCATCAGGTCGTCGATAATCTCGTCAATCACCCCGTTGGTACGATCGAAGCTGATTTTCATTACAAACTCCTGTTATGCAGATATCTGATGCAACCGCAAGCGCCGCCCTGAGGCAAGGAAAGAACCTCCCGCCAGCCGTTCTTCCGGCAACAACAAACCGCTCATCCCGCCGCCGGTATAGCGCTCGGCAAACTCCAGGTAGAGCCGCCGCAGTTGCTGTTCGAGAGCATAAAACTCACTGACCTGCACAGCGGTTAAAGAGCTTTCGACTATATCACAGACGAAGCTGATGCAGCTATAAGGACGCCTGATAACCGGCAGCAGACAGCCCTGATCCCCCAGAAACAATCAACCGGTACCAGCGGCGGCGCTCATGCTGCATAATATCCCGTCCAGACAAAGAACGGCAGCAGGACCGCAAGGTCCTGCTGCCGGCACAAATAAAAGTGGCCAAAGAAGTCCGTAAGCCGGGTTCTGTTCCCCGCAGCAGTTACCCGCTACGGGACGATGATCATTCCTCTAGGGCCGCCGTTGCCGACGGCCTCAAGCAGCCAGACCCGGGAACTTCGGACGGACCGTCCTCAAGCGTCCCTCTATTCGGCCTTGCTCCGGATGGGGTTTACCGAGCTTCCGACGTCACCGTCAGAACTGGTGAGCTCTTACCTCACCCTTTCACCCTTACCTGCCTGCGCCGAAGCGATGACAGGCGGTCTCCTCTCTGTGGCACTTTCCCTGGGGTCACCCCCGGTCCCCGTTAGGGACCATCCTGTCCTGTGGAGCCCGGACTTTCCTCCCGTCCGCATAAAGCGAACCGGCGATCATCTGTCCTTCTTTGACCAGCATCTCTCTAACCTGGAACGGTAGCTGAACAACGGCTGAAGCGTGAAGTACTACTTGTGCTGTCCGTCGAGTACGTACTGATTAAGACTCAACCCCGGAGTTCAACATAAAGCAGGCGGTTACAATGCGGGCAGGTCTGCATTTCAGTTTCCCGCAACAGGCTGTTGTACTGCTGCGGCGGTAATTGCATATGGCAACCACAGCAGGCACCGTCGCGGGCCAATGCCAACGCCAGTCCCCCACGCCGTTTGAACAGCGTCTGATACTGTCGCAGCAGCGGGGCGGGCAAGTCAGAGGCGACCGATTCGCGAGTTTCTTTACGCTTCTGCAGAGTAGCCGCACTCTCAGCCATCAGCCCTGACAACTCCGCGGCACGGGCTTCGGCATTTCCCTTGATCACGTTCAGCTGATCCTGTTTTTCCTGCTGATCCTGTTCAAGCGCACCGATCTCCTGCTGTTTGGCCAGTACCTGGTCTTCAAGATCCTTGTTGGCCTTTTTAGCCACGTCAATCTCTTTCAGAACCGCGACATATTCCTTCTGGGTCTGAATCCCCGGCAGCCGCCCTTCAACCCGGGTCACATTGTCCCGTTCGCGCAGCAGATCCTGCTGCAGTTGAGCCTCATCTTTCTGCAGCAGAGTCAGCTCGGCCGTCAACTCGTCAAGCATCCCCTGGACTCTGTCCGCGTCACTCTCGAAAGCCTCCAACTCATCGTGATACCCTTGTTGGGTCGCCTCGATAGAGCTGACTTCCTGATCGATTTCCTGAAGTTCCTTCAGCAGGTTCATCTTTTCATGCACGTTAATGCCTCCATGACCTTAAGCAAAGTAGTTCTGGACAGTCAGCAGACCACCACAAAGGGGTCCTGTTGCGCTGTCATTTCGATAACCTCAACCGGTAGCTGACGCTCAGCCAGAGCTTGTCGCAAGCGCAGGGAAAGCTCGGCTACCATTAACTGTTCCGTGCCGAAATGGCCGGCATCAATCAATGCCAGGTTTTCCGCACGTGCACGTTGCGCCTCGTGATATCTGATATCCCCGGTCACCAGACAATCGGCCCCCTGCCGCAAGGCCTCGCCAAGCATTGAAGCTCCACTGCCGCCGCAAACGGCAACCTTGCTGATCCGACGACCGGGATCCCCCACCAGCCGCAAAGCCTCAAGATGCAACTGCTCACGCACCCGGGCGGCAAACTGCTGCAGATCGATTGCTGCTGCCAGCCGGCCGATACGACCCAGCCCGACATCGGACCGAGAATTCGCCAATGGCAACAGGTCGTAGGCCACCTCTTCGTAAGGATGGGCCTTGAGCATCCGGGCCACGACCTTGTTCAGCTGAGCGGCGGGAACAATTGTTTCCAACCGGAACTCCTCGGTTTCTTCGTTTTTCCCCGGCTGACCGATGAAGGGATCGGTCCCCTTGCCACCACGGAAGCTGCCGGTTCCGAGACTCCGGAAAGAACAACGATCGTAGCGACCGACCTGCCCGGCACCGGCGGCGAAAACAGCATCCAGCACCTCGGTCTCGTGGCCACGCGGCACGAATACCACCAGTTTGTAAAAACCACCGGGTTGAGGCTTTTCAAGCGGCTGGCAAGCGTCCAGACCAAGCCGTGCGGCCAACCAGTCGTTGAGACCATCAGCCGCCCGGTCAAGATTGGTGTGGGCACTGAACACGGCGATATCAGCGCGAATCGCCCGGAACAAGGTCCGACCGACCGCATCGACCGGGGTCAGATGCTGCAGTGGCCGATGCAGCAGGGGATGATGAGAGATCACCAGTTGGGCACCAACCCGTTCGGCTTCGGCAACCGCAAGTTCTTCGGCATCAAGACAGACCAGAATCCGCTCGACAGCGGCGGCTGGGTCACCGACCTGCAGGCCGACATTATCCCAGTCCTCCGCCAGTGCCGGTGGATAAAGATGGTTCAGCAGACCGACCAGATCAGCCACGCGGGCAGGTTTCGGTTTCGTCATCGGTGCACCAAAAAGAAAGAGTGCACCGGTTTCCCGGTACACTCTTGTCGGCTCTGTCGATGCTGCTTTTCCCCTTTGGCCATTTCGGCCTCGGTCTCCGCACATCCCCATTGTTGATTTCCGGGATAAATTAACACTGTCAATCGATTATCTGCGTTCAACGCAATCTGCCTAAATCGTTTCGGCGGAAACTCCGCCAAGGGTTAAGTGGTGGGCCCACCAGGACTCGAACCTGGGACCAGCCGGTTATGAGCCGGCGGCTCTAACCAACTGAGCTATAGGCCCTTTGCACAAGAGATCATATTAAAAAAATCGTTTGCCCTCTGTCAAGGCCTTACTTCGTCAAAGATGATTTTTCAGCTATTGCTGTCGGTCGAGGCAAAACCTTTCAGGCGCTTGGCCCGGCTCGGATGACGTAATTTGCGCAGCGCCTTGGCCTCAATCTGCCGGATTCGCTCGCGGGTCACGTTAAAGTCCTGGCCGACCTCCTCCAACGTGTGATCCGACTTTTCACCGATCCCGAACCGCATCCGCAAAACTTTTTCTTCCCGCGGCGTCAAAGAAGCCAGCACCCGCGAGGTCTGGTCACTGAGGTTGCCTTTGATGACAGCCTCGAGCGGCGAAACCACGCCCTTGTCCTCGATAAAATCGCCCAGCGAGGAATCCTCCTCTTCGCCGATCGGCGTTTCCAGACTGATCGGTTCTTTGGCAATTTTCAATACGCGCCGAACCTTGTCAAGCGGCAGATCCATCCGTTCGGCAATCTCTTCCGGGGTCGGCTCACGACCGAATTCCTGAACCAGCTGCCGGGAGGTACGAATCAACTTATTGATCGTCTCGATCATATGCACCGGAATTCGGATGGTCCGCGCCTGATCGGCAATCGCCCGGGTAATCGCCTGCCTGATCCACCAGGTTGCATAGGTGGAAAACTTGTAACCGCGACGGTATTCGAATTTATCGACCGCCTTCATCAGGCCGATGTTTCCCTCTTGAATCAGGTCAAGAAACTGCAGCCCGCGATTGGTATATTTTTTAGCAATCGAAACCACCAGCCGCAGGTTGGCTTCAACCAGTTCAGTCTTGCTTTTTTGGCCCGCCACTCACCACGGTAAACCTCTTTGAGATATTCCAGCAGGTCATCATGTTCAAAACCGGACTCCTCTTTAACCAGCTTAAACTTGCGTTTCGCCGCTTTCAAACGTTTTTCCACCGATAACAACACCTCACCGGGGACCTTCAACTCATTGGCGACCGCATGGGCTTCTCCGTCATTTCTGCGCATCCGACGCAGGTAGCTACGGATTTCGGGGTAAGGTTTACCGATCTGTTTCTCACATCCGGCAATTTCACTTTGCCCCTTTTTGACTTGCTTCCCCATCTCCTTGAGACGATCAACAATCTTGGCTACCTGGAAATCCTTCAGTCGAACCTGGCGCAAAAGTTCAATCATCTGCTCACGAAGTTTCTGCTGCTTATTCTCCAGCACCTTCAGCTTCTTTGCATTCGGCGGCGGATCAGCCGCTAACGCCTGTTGCACCTCTTTTAACTGTTCGTCAAGCGGCATGACCTGTTCGTACAGAGAGGCCAATCGCTCCCGGTGCTTTTCTTCGGCCTCACCACCCTCCTCCTCATCATAATCACGGGTTACTTCAGAGACACCGACGTAGCCCTTCTCCAGCCGCTGCAACAGGGTGATGACCTCACGGGCCGCGATCGGGGTGCGCATGACCACTTTGGTCACCAGCGCCTCCCCTTCTTCGATCCGCTTGGCAATTTCCACTTCCCCTTCACGGGTCAGCAGCGCCACCTGACCCATTTCACGCAGATACATGCGCACCGGGTCACTGGTCCGTCCCAGAGTGCCGGCTTCTAACTCAACATCGCCCTCATCTCTGTCATCATCGCCATCGCCACTCTTGAGAACAGTGGCTTTACTGTCGGAATCAACGATTTCAATATCCATTTCACCGAACATGGTCATGACATCCTCAAGCTGCTCCGAAGAAACCATATTTGCAGGCAGGATATCATTCACCTCATCATAGGTCAGAAAACCCTTCTCCTTACCCATGTCGATCAGTTGCTGGACCTCTTCAGGGTTAGTCTTTTTCGCCATTTTTGCGTCTTCTCCTCTGGACCCGCATCGTTCAGGTCGGCATCTCTCTTAAGTGTAACCGCTACTTCAAGTTTTTAAACTGACCCACTAAATCTTCGGGCCCTAAATGGCCCGCCTGTTCCGCCTGTCGAATTTTATTCAGAGTTTCCTCACGCTGCTTTTTCTTTAATTCCCGCTGTAAAGAGGCCTTACAACCCCGCAGCAAGGCCTCGACTTCTCCGGCAAACTGTTCCGGATCTTTATGCATTAAAGGTATGACCAGACCGGACAGATCGGGGTCAAGCTTTGCAACAATAAGGTCTTTAAAGGTTTCCGGAGCAGCCGTTTCGCGCAACAACAGCTCTGCCACCTTAAACGCGGCGGGAGTAAAAAAATAATCCTGCAGTCCCGCAGCAGAAATCTGCTGCCGTGCATCCTCGTTGTGCAGCAACAGACAGAGGACCATCTCTTCGGGTCGACTCCAGCCCGGTTTCAACGGTGCGACCGGCGGCCCCGGAAAATCCGGTTGCGGAAAAAACGGCTCAGGCGGCGTACCCCGATAATCGTCCGGTTGTTGCACCGGTTGTTGCAGCGTTTCGGCAAGCGTCTGCTTCAACAGCTCCAGGTCAATGCCACTGCGCCTGGCCAGATCCTTCAGATACAGGTCCTGCTCCATGCTGTTGGTTAACCCGGCGACCCGCTCGATGACCACCTTAGCGGCCTGAACCTTCTGTTCAATCCCACCGTCGGCCCCGGCGAGGACATCCTCCATGAACAGATCCATGACCGGGCGGGCCTGCTGCAACCGGAGTTTGAAGGCCTCCGCTCCCTGGCTCTGCACAAAGGAGTCGGGATCTTCACCGCTCGGCAGTTCAATCACCTGGGCCGGCACGCCTTCTTCCTGTAATGCCACCATCGCTTTGAAGGTTGCCTGTCTGCCGGCCGCGTCCTGATCGAACAACAGCAGTACCCGCTGTACATAACGCTTCAGCAACCGGGCATGCTCACCGGTCAGTGCCGTGCCGCAAGTGGCCACGACCTGCGGAAACCCGGCCCGATAAAGAGCCAACTGATCGAAATAGCCCTCGACCAGAATCACTTCGCCGCTCTGCCGCATTGCCTGCCGTGCCTGGTAAAGACCGAACAGTACGCGCCCTTTGTGATAAATCGGCGATTCCGGCGAGTTGATATATTTCGGTTTACCGTCACCCAGCACCCGCCCGCCGAAAGCAACGACGCGGCCGGACAGGTCATAAATCGGAAACATCAGGCGTCCGCGAAACAGGTCGTAATCCCCGCCCCCCTGCTCCCGCGGCCGGATCAATCCCAGGGTCCGGGCATCTTCGACATTGGCACCCTGCTGCTGCAGGGTGCGGCCCAGAGCTTCCCACTCCTCCAGAGCGTAACCAAGCCGATACTCGCCGGCGGCCTTGCGGCCATAGCCACGCTGTTTCAGATACTGGCGCCCCACCTCACCGACCGGCTGTTCCATCAGCGTCTGATGAAAATAGTCCGCGGCCAGCTCGTTGACCCGGTAGAGCCGTTCACGCTGTTGCCGTCGACGTTCCTCTTGCGGGGACAGCTGCCGTTCTTCCAGCTCGATCCCGGCTCGTTCCGCCAGACGCCGGACGGCATCGGGAAACGCCAGCCCCTCGATCTTCATCAAAAACGAGAAAACGTCACCACCGACCCCGCAGCCGAAGCAGTGATAAAACTGCCGCCCGGCATGCACGCTGAACGAAGGTGACTTTTCCGAGTGAAACGGGCAGAGCCCAGTATGGTTGGCGCCGGAGCGTTTCAGGGTGACATACTGAGAGACCAGCTCGATAATATCGGTCCGCTCACGCACCTCATTGATCTTGCTTTCCCCGATCTGTCCAGTCATCGGTCACCCAACTCGGCGGTAGTTACATTGTCCCCCCCCTGCTCCAGTGGTGCGGCGTAAAAAGCGGTCACCGACGGCTGGTCGACGAGAAAATCCCGAACCACCCGACGCAGCACCCCTTCACCGGCGCCGTGGATGATCTCCACCTGTCGCAGGTTGTGCAACAGCGCATCGTCAATAAATTGCGCCAGCAGCGGCAGCGCCTCATCGACCCGGCGGCCGACCAGTTTCAACTGCGCAGCAACCGGCCGCTCGACCAGCCTGCGGGTCAGTTGGCCGTCACCCTTTCGACTGTCGGCAAAGCGCCGCGGAGTAAACTGCTCCAGCGCCGCCAATGGCTGGCGCAGCCGCTTGCCACCAACCTGCAGCTCAACACCATCACTGAGCAACCGTTCGACCCGGGCCTCAATTCCGAGGGCCGCGATCTTCACCAGTTCACCGACCGCAAGCTGCTGTGGAACCGCCCCCTGCCGTTTCCGCTGCGGCCTGAAAGGCTTGAGCTGCTCACGGGCAGCGGTCAGCTGTTCACGATCGGCAACCGCCTGCTGCGGAGAAGCCGGGGACTGCGAGCGCCGGCGCAACTGCCTGAGCCGGACTTCCGTCGCCGTGATCAGCTCATCAGCCTGCCGGGTCGCCCGGGCCAGGATCTCGCTCTTTTTCTCCTTGAGCTGCCGTAACTGCTGCTGCCTCAGCTGCTGTGCCGCCTGGGCATCCCGCCGGGCCTGTCCTGCCTGCAGCAGCTGTTTTTCCAGCTGTTGCTGCTGCCGATTCAACTGCGCCAGCAAAGCGGTACCGTCAAGCTCCCCCCGGTCGAGATACTGCCGGGCGCGATCCAGAACGACCGCCGGCAGGCCGAGTCGCCGGGCCGTCGCCATGGCACTGCTGGCCCCGGGGATGCCGTAAGTCAGGCGGTATTTCGGCACCAGTGTTTCCGGATCGAACTCGACCGCCGCATTCTCGACACCCTCCTGCGCGTGGGCAAAATGCTTCAACTGCCCCAGATGGGTGGTCAGCACGACCTTGGCGCCCTGTCGGCAGAGCTGATCGAGGACCGCCTGGGCCAGGGCCGCCCCTTCTGCCGGATCGGTGCCGGTTCCCGCTTCATCAAGCAGCACCAGGGTTTCCTGATCCGCGCAGCTGAGAATCTCACGGATCCGCAGCAGGTGTCCGGAAAAGGTCGACAGGCTCCGGGCGATACTCTGCTGGTCGCCGATATCGACATGTAACTGCCGGTACAGGTGCAACCGGCTGTCGGGATGGCAAGGGATATGCAGCCCCGAGCGCACCATCAGCAACAGCAGGCCGAGCGTCTTCAGCGCCACCGACTTGCCACCGGTATTCGGTCCACTGATCACCAGTGCCCGACATTTCTGCGGCAGAAGCAGGTCGATCGGCACCGCCCGGGCCGGGTCGAGGCCCCCCTCCCGCTCCATCAGCAGAGGGTGACGGGCCTGCTTCAGTTCGATGCACGATTCGGCCACCAGTTCCGGTCGCTGCCCCTGATAGCTGCGGGACAGGCGTGCCGCCGCGAAACGCAAATCGAGTCGTCCCAGCAGCTGCTGATTACGCTGCAGAGCACCACGGTCACGGCGCACCAGATCGGCCAGCTGCAGCAGGATACGGCGTTCTTCACGCTGTTCTTCGCGTAACAACTGCTGCAGTCGATTATTGCCGTCGAGCACTTTGGCCGGCTCGAGGTACAGGGTCTGGCCGCTGGCCGACTCGTCCTGCACAAACCCTTTGATCTGGCCGCGATGATCGGCTTTGAGCGGCACCACGTAACGCCCGTTGCGCATGGTCACCAGTTTTTCCTGAAAGCAGCCACCATACTGCTCGCTGGCCAGCAGTTGCTCCAGCTGCTGCTTGACCCGCGTTCTTGCCTGGCGAAGCTGATAACGCAGATCGTTAAGCATGGCAGAAGCACTGTCGAGCAGTTCACCGCGCGGTCCGATCGATTCAACCAGCCGCCGTCGCAACTCCGCAAGAGGGTTGAGCTGCGTGGTCAAACCGACCAGCAGCGGCTGCAGCTCCAGCGACCGAGCCCAGGACCGGCAATCAACCGCCACCTGCAGTGACCGGGCAACCTTCAACAGATCCTCGGCCGCGATCAGGCTTCCCGCCGCCTGACCCGGATCAAGAATCGGCTGGAGATCAAAACACCCTCCCAGAGACGGGGCGCGACCGTCCGTCAACACGCGAACCGCCTCGTCAACCTCCGTCAACGCGACTTCGACCTCATCCGACTGGCCCAGCGGCAACAACCGCTCGGCCAGCAAACGGCCCGGATCAGACTGGGTCTGAGCCGCCAGCAAGGAACGCAACCGAGGGTATTCAAGTCTCTCGAGTGCTGTTTTGCTACAAATCATGACGTAAACTTCAACGGCCGATCAGTTCGCGACTGCCGGTAAATATCGAGGCTCCCAGCGTCGCAAACGGCGGGGCCAGCTGCGACTCACGCAGCATGGCCCGGGCCGACCCGGGCACCACTGAGGAATTAAGGGCCAAGACGATCATCGACAGCAGCACAACTCCCTGAATCAGGCCGAACAGAGCCCCGGCCAGCCGATTAAAGCCGCCGAGAAAAACCAGCCGGATAAACCGGTTAAGAACAAATCCAAGCACCGCAAAAACAATGACCACCAGCAGAAAAATAGCGAGAAACGAGACCCAGACACTCAACTGCGCCGGCAGGTGAACTGTGTCCTGCAGGGTTTGCGCCAGCGGCAGATGAAAGGTAAAGGCAAAAATACCGCCCAGGACCAGGCCCAACAGCGAGCAGACCTCCTTCAACAGCCCCCGGATGGCTCCCTTGAGCAGGAACACACTAAGAATCCCGAGAATCCCGATATCGATAAAACTCAACAGAAAACTCCGCGACCGGATCAGCCGGACAATTGCTCGCGCACCAGTTGGTTAACCAGTTTCCCGTCGGCGGCCCCTTTGGTCCGGGCCATCACCTGAGGCATCACTTTGCCCATATCCTTCAGTGACGCGGCGCCAACCTCGGCAACAACGGCGACGACGATCTCGCGCAACTCTGCTTCCCCCAACTGGGCCGGCAGGTAATCCTGCAATACGACGAGCTCCGCCTCTTCTTTATCAGCCAGTTCGGGGCGCTCATTGTCGCGGTACATCTGCGCTGCTTCACGACGCTGTTTGACCAGGGTCCCGATAACACGAATGACGGCGTCATCATCCAGCTCATTGCCCTGATCGATTTCTTTATTTTTGATGGCGCTGCGCAGCTGACGGATGGTACTTAAACGCTCCGCCTGCCGGGCTTTCATCGCCTCTTTCATATCGTTGATAAGTTGATCTTTGAGACTCATGACCTTCTCCTGCCACCAAGAGAACACAGAAAGAGGGTGCGCAGAGAATTCTGGCACCCATATTTAAACGAATTTGGCAGTATATTGATAGATTCGGACCGATGCAAGCTTTTTCCAGCGTTTTCACCATATTCCTCTTTCAAAAACGGTCCTCCGGTTCCCCCGGCAGGATCCAGCCGTCGATTGACAGGGAGATGAAAAAGGTTAGGCTTAAGGCATGCGCAAGTTGTCGCCCTTCCTATTTGTCGGCCTGTTTTTCAGTATTCTGTATGCACCCGGCAGCAGCTGGGCGCGCAGTGTCGAAATCCGCCAGCTGAGCATCGCCACCACCATCAACCCGGTCACCGCATCCTTCATTACCGAACAGATTGAACAGGCCAACCGGCAGAATAATCGCGCTATCCTGATTCAGCTCGATACCCCCGGCGGTCTTGACAGCGCCATGCGCGAGATCATTCAGGCCGAACTGGGTTCAAAAATTCCGGTGATTGTCTATGTCGCTCCGAAAGGGGCACGAGCTGCATCCGCCGGGACGCTGATCACCATGGCGGCCGATTTCGCCGCCATGGCCCCGGGAACCAACATCGGCGCGGCCCATCCGGTCGCCATCGGCGGTGACAACCGAGCAAATAATCCAATGGTCAAAAAAGCGCTCAACGACGCGGCGGCTTACGCAAGAAGCCTGGCCCAGCAACGTGGCCGTAATCAGGATTGGGCAGAAGCTGCAGTGCGCAAAAGTGTATCCATCTCAGCGGAAGAAGCGGTGACTCTGGCCGTTGTCGACCTGATTGCCGATAACCCGCAAAGTTTATTGAATAAACTGGCGGGCTATCGCTATATCCGCAACGGCAAAGCGTTGGTTTTCAACCCGGTCGGTGCCGAACTGGTGCCGGTAGAAATGAACTGGCGGCAAAAAATTCTCAGTACGATCGGTCACCCGAATATCGCCTACATGCTGCTGATACTCGGCATTCTCGGTATCTTCTTCGAAATAGCTCAACCCGGGATGATCCTGCCCGGGGTGATCGGTACCATCGCCATCCTGCTGGCTTTTTTCGCCCTGTCGACCCTGCCGGTCAATTATGTCGGAGTCTTACTGATCCTGCTGGCGTTCGTGCTCTTCGTCCTGGAGATCAAGGTCACCTCCTACGGCATGCTCTCGATCGGCGGCGTTGTCGCCATGGCTTTCGGCTCGCTGATATTGATCGACAGCAGCGAACCCTATCTGCAGATTTCCCGCGGGGTGATCGCCGCCACCGTGACGGTCACCACCGGCTTTTTTCTGTTTGCAGTTTCGATGGTGGTTAAAACTCAACGGCGTCCAGTCGTTTCCGGCCAGGAAGGAATGATCGGTGAAACCGGAACGGTGGTGAAAGCGATCAACGGACGAGGTAGTGTCCTCGTCCATGGCGAGTACTGGCAGGCGCATTCCGATGAACCGATCGCCGCAGGAACCAAAGTAGAAGTGGTTCGCTTTCTGCGCGGTCTGGAGCTGGAAGTCAAAATCAAAACAACCAGTCCGCAACGGACTGAGGATACGGAGGATTAACTCATGTTTGGACTCGGCACATATTTTTTCTGGCTGATCGCCCTGGCTTTCGTCGTCATTATCATCGCCTCGTCAATCCGCATCCTGCTCGAATATGAGCGGGGCGTGGTTTTTCGGCTGGGCCGTTTTTCCGGCGTCAAGGGGCCGGGTCTGAAGTTTATCATCCCGGTAATCGACCAGATCACAAAGATCAGCATGCGCACCGTGGCGATGGATGTGCCGCCACAGGACATCATCACCCGCGATAATGTTTCGGTACAGGTCAACGCGGTACTCTATTTCCGGGTCATCCACCCGGACAAGGCGCTGATCGAGGTGGAAAACTACCTCTACGCCACCAGCCAGCTGGCACAGACCTCGCTGCGCAGTGTTCTC
>JAADGW010000214.1 GCA_013152145.1 Deltaproteobacteria bacterium | reverse complement strand
GCGCCATACTGTCGGTGGCGATGTTGCTCTGCAGATCAAGCCCTTCACGGCCGGCCAGCACCGCCATGCCGTGATCACCGATACTGCCGTTAATCAGGACCTTGTCCCCCGGCCGGGCACCGCTGCCGACGATTTTCAGCTGGTGGTCGAAAACCCCGATCCCCGAGGTATTGATGAAGATCTTGTCCCCCTTGCCACGCGGCACCACCTTGGTATCGCCGGTGACAATCTTCACCCCCGCGTTATCGGCGGCAGCCTTCATCGCCTCCAGCACTTCTCGCAACTCACTCAGCGGCAAACCCTCTTCGAGAATCAGGCCGACACTGATCGCCAGCGGTCGCGCTCCACTCATCGCCAAGTCATTGACCGTGCCGTTGATCGCCAGATCGCCGATGTTACCGCCGGGGAAGAAGATCGGGTCGACCACGTAAGAATCGGTGGTAAAGGCCAGTCGCGAGCTGTCGATCCCTTCGAGCACCGCGGCATCGTTCTGATCGCTCTGCGCCACCTGCGAGAGGGTCGGAATAATCAGCTCGTCGAGCAGCTGATGGCTCAATTTACCGCCGCTGCCGTGACCGAGCAGGATAATATCGTTTTTCACAAAACACTCCTTGAAAAATTCACAAACAACCCGTATCCCACCGCCGGCTGCTCAAAATGCCCCGGATGTAAGACGTCCGAAAACTGAGAAGTGAGGCGTAGCACCAGCTACGTCGCAGTGCCGAAGCAGAGGAGAACGCCGCAGATGGGGTGTTTTCAGCAGCCGTACTTATACTCTGCGGCGCAGGTACCTTCGCTCGACACCATACAGGCCCCGACCGGATTTTCCGGGGTACAGGCCGTGCGGAACAGCGGACAGTCTTTCGGTGTCACCTTACCCTTGAGGATCTCGCCGCACAGGCAGCCCTGATGCTCTTTCGGTTCCTCGACCGCAACCAGCAACTGCAGTTCGGCATCAAAATCAGCGTAAGCCGCAGAAATTTTCAAACCACTGCCGGGAATCACGCCGATCCCGCGCCAGGCGGTATCGCAAGGTTCAAAGACCTCTTCAAGCAACGCCTGCGCCTTGAGGTTACCAGCCGGCTTGACGATCCGCTGGTACTCATTTTCCACCGCGGCGCGCCCGGCAACCACCTGCCGCGCCAACAGCTGAATGCCGCGCAGCATGTCGAGCGGTTCGAAGCCGGTCACCACACAGGGCACCTTGAACTGTTCGGCCAGCGGCCGGTAGGCATCAGAGCCGATCACCGCGCTGACATGGGCCGGGCAGATGTAGCCATCGACCTGCAGTTCCGGATCACTGGTCAGCGCCGCCATCGGCGTCGGCATAGTTTTGTGGGCACAGAGGACAAAATAGTTGTTCAGCCCGCGGCGCTTCGCTGCGACGATCGAGCCGGCGATGGTCGGCGCAGTGGTTTCAAAACCGACCCCGAGGAATATAATCTTTTTATCAGGCTGTTTTTCCGCGAGAGCAACTGCATCAAGCGGCGAATAGACGATTCTGACCTGTGCACCACCGGCCTGCTCGCGCTGCAGACTGCTGCTTGAACCGGGCACCCGCAGCATATCGCCGAAGGTGGCGATGATGACATCCTCCTGCCGGGCGTACGCCACGGCCCGGTCGACATAACCGATTGGCGTCACGCAGACCGGACAGCCGGGCCCGGAGATCAGCCGGATCTGCGCCGGCAGCAGACTGCGGATACCGTGCTGGTAGATCGCCATGGTGTGCGTCCCGCAGACCTCCATCAGAGTCATGGTCCCGGAATAATCAGCGACCTCTTTTTCAATCGCCGCAAGCAGCCCTTTGGCCAGTTGCGGATCGCGGAATTCGTCGGCGTATTTCATTCCGGCAACATCCCGGCATCGAGCACCTCGCGAAATATCGCGAGAGTTTTCAGCGCCTCATCGGGATCGATTTTCTCGATGGCAAACCCGGCATGCAACAGCACGTAATCACCGATCATCACATCATCGAGCATCATCAAACTGCCCTCACGACGAACCCCGTCAACTTCACAGACGGCGGTCCCCTCTTCTATTTCCACGACCTTCATCGGTACAGCCAGACACATAAATGACTCTCCTAAACCTTCTTTTTACTCAGCTGCACACGCAACCAGTCATACCACTTATCGAGGCCCTCACCACTGTAACAGGAGAGCTCGATAATCTCCATCTCCGGGTTGATCCGCCGGGCATACTCGCGACACTTTTCCAGGTCAAACCGCAGGTACGGCAACAGGTCGAGCTTGTTGATCAGCATCAGCTTGCTGGCACGGAACATCTGCGGATACTTGAGCGGTTTATCCTCCCCTTCGGTGACAGAGAGTACCGTCACCTTGGCATCTTCCCCCAGGTCGAAGGAGGCCGGACAGACCAGGTTGCCGACGTTTTCGATCATCAGCACGTCAACCTTCTCCAGAGCAAAATGCTCAGCGCCGTGACCAACCATGTGCGCATCGAGATGGCAACCGGCGCCGGTGTTGATCTGGTGAGCCGGGACGCCGGTGGCCGCGATCCGATCAGCGTCGTTGCTGGTCTGCTGATCCCCTTCGAGGACAGCGAAGCGGAGTTCGCCGCGCAGATCTTTCAGCGTGGTTTCAAGAATCGTCGTTTTGCCGCTGCCGGGGGAGCTGACCAGATTGAGCGCCAACAATCCATGCCGTTGAAAGCGGATTCGATTGTTCATTGCCAGCCGGTTGTTCTTGGCCAGCAGATCTTCCTCAACGCTGATCTTTTTGCCCGTCACTTGATCCTGATGGGGATGCTCATGGTCATGGTCATGATGATGGTCGGGGGAGGCACAGCCGCAGTCGATACACATGGTCAGTCGATCTCCAGTTCTTTGACGCGTAATTCTTCGCCGGAAAGCAATTCGCCGGCGGCACTGCCACAGTCGGGGCAGCAGGCCAGCAACTCTTCGAGGGGAAACTCACGTGAACAATCACAACAGCGGGCGCTGGCCGGAATTCTTTTGATCAGCAATTGTGCCCCTTCCAGCAGGGTGCCGTTGGTACAAGCTTCAAAGCAGAATTCGAGCGCTTCCGGAACCACCCCGGAAAGACTGCCGACCTCAACCGTCACCGAGAGAATTTTCGTCGCCTGCTGCTTTGCCGCGGTGCGCTCCGCGATCTCGACAATACTCTGCGTTATCCCCAGTTCGTGCAAAAAATTTCCCTTTACAGACTAGATAAAAAATGTCTTTTTAAAACGGTTCTACAATCCAAAAGAAGGTTTCTAAAAAAAGACTGAAACCTAAGTCGTTAGCCACCAAGGCTCTGGAGTCAAAGCCCTTGGGGTAGGTTTCTTGGTGTTCTTGGCGACTTGGTGGCAATCAGCCTTTGTTTGGTTATAGAACCGTTTTAAAAACAGCGGGTCAAAATGCTACATTCCTCGTCGATTGATCACTATAGGCAAAACTGCCGAAAAAGCAAATCAACCATCAGCCGTATACGGTATTCATTTTCGATAAATGATAAGCGTAACCTCGCGGCACCATGGACAGCGTCATGCACAGTGGAAAAATCTATATCTGCGACGCCGATCAGAATTCCCGGACCCTGCTGGAAAAAACCCTGCAGCTGCAGGGTCACCAGCTGATCAGCTTCTCTCAAGGCAGCGGGCTGCTGCAGGCACTGGAAGAGCACGAAGCGGAAACCGTCGATCTGATCCTGATCGACATGCACCTGCCCGACATCAGCGGCCTCGACCTGCTGCGGCGGATCAAACGGCTGCGGCCGCAGCAGCATGTCATCCCGATGAATGCCTTCGGCACGGTCCGCGGCGCGATCGAAGCGATGAAACAGGGCGCCTGCGATTACCTGCTCAAACCGTTCACCGCCAGCGAGCTGAACAGCCTGGTCGATAAACTGATCGAACACAACCGGCTGGTTTCAGAAAACCGCTCCCTCAAAGCCGAGATCCGTCGGCGCTTCGACCCGGAGCAGGTGGTTTTTAAAAGTACCGGCTTCAAGCAGGTTTTCGAGCTGGCGAAAAAGGTCGCCGCCTCCGGGGCAAGCATCCTGATTATGGGTGAAAGCGGTACCGGCAAGGAGATTATCGCCTCGACCATCCATTACAGCAGTCCGCGCAATGACCAGCGTTTTCTCACCATCAACTGCGCGGCGCTGACCGACACCCTGCTCGAAAGCCAGCTGTTCGGCCACGTCAAGGGAGCCTTTACCGGAGCGATCGGCACCCAGCGCGGCCTGATCGAGGAAGCGGAAGGCGGCACCCTGTTCCTCGATGAGATCGGCGACATCAGCCCCGGCTTGCAGGCCAAACTGCTGCGCGTGCTGCAGGAAAAGGAATTCATCCCGGTCGGTTCGACCAAAGTCCGCCTGGCTGATGTCCGCTTTGTTGCCGCCACCAACAAGAATCTGCCGGAGGAGGTCCACGCCGGGAATTTTCGCGAAGACCTCTTCTATCGCCTCAATGTCGTCACCCTGCAGGTTCCGGCCCTGCGTGAACGCCCCGAGGACATCGAACCGCTGGCACAACTGTTCATCGAAAAATTTGCCGGTCGTGACAAACTGCAGCTGACCGGAGAGGCCCTGAACCTGCTGCTGAGTTATAGCTGGCCGGGCAATGTCCGCGAACTGGAAAATATCATCGAGATGGCCGTGATTCTGGCAGACAACGGAAAAATTGATGTCGCCCAACTGCCCGCGAAACTGACTGCCGATCAAGTCACCCCGATGCCCGCACCGAAAGCCGGAATGTCGCTGGAAGAGGTGGAGACGCTCTACATTGAGCAAATTTATCGTGAAACCGGCTATCACAAATTACGCACGTCCCAGATCCTCAACATCGCCCGCCGGACCCTCGATCGCAAACTGCAACAGTACAAAATTCAAAAAGAAACATAATAGCTACTCAGCCGGATGACCTCGGGGTGCCTACTTCAAGGGTGTCTGTCGCCTGGATGGCGACGGTCAAGCCCCAGGGATGGGTTCATGCGGCCCTTGGAGTGGGCATCCCGAGGTCATCCATTGCGCTGCCGAACAGTTACAAAGCCCCCCCCCGATCGGATCGAATTGACACACCCGGTTTCTTCCTGTCAATAATGTATCAAATGTATACATCAACTGGTTAAACTTGACCAAAAGTCACCATCCAGATTAAAATCCGGCAGCGGTAATTTTCAGCGTACCAAGCTTTTCAGCCCCGTTTGTGATCGGCCATAAACCCGGATGTCAGCAAAATCATCTCCATTTTCGCAGCTCGACGAATTTTCTGCCGAGCCCCACTGGCGGGCGATCCAGAGTACAGAAATTCTGCGCTTTGTCCGCTCCCTGCTGCTGGCTTATGATGTTGTCGGGGTGCAGAAAAAACGCGGGCGGCTGGTCCTCGACAGTCTGCAGGACGCGGCCGATCTGATGCTGGAATTCCCCCCCGCAGTCCATTCGCCGAAGAAATTCCTGTTTCCCAACTGGGATCAGCTGTTCCGTTTCAAGATGGATGAGAACATCCTGCTGCAACCGGAGACCGCCGCCCCGCCCCGCATCATCTTCGGTATCCACCCCTGTGACCTGCACGCCGTCAAGATTCTCGACGACTGCCTGTTCGATGGGGAAACCGACAGCTCCTACCGGGCCAAGCGTGAGGCAACCCTGTTGATCGGCGTCGACTGTACCCCCGATGAATATTGCTTCTGCACCAGCCTCGGCACCGATCGGATCGCTCACGGCTTCGACCTGTTCCTGCATCGCCGCGACGGCCATTACCTGATCCAGACCGGCAGTGAGCGGGGCAGGCAACTGCTGCAGACTCACGCCTCCGAGAGCTATGCGGGTGCGGAAGAATCGCCACTGCCGCTGCAGCTTAAACAATGCAGCAACAGCTTCCAGTTTCCGGTCGAATCATTGCCGACGCTGCTCGAAGAGACCTATGAAAACCATATTTGGCAGGAGCTGGGCGATGATTGTCTCGGCTGTGGTTCCTGCACGCTGCTCTGTCCCAGTTGTTATTGCTTTAACGTACAGGACAAGCTGGAGCTCAACCTTCAGGAAGGGCAACGCGTCCGCACCTGGGATTCCTGCCAGTTCGACCGGTTCGCCCAGGTTGCTGACGGTAAGCAACAGTCAGGCCGACCGGCAGCGGCACCGCTTTTACCGCAAGTACAAATACCTGTGGGAAAAACACCAGCGCACCGCCTGCGTCGGCTGCGGCCGCTGTCGCCGTGAGTGCCTCTCAACCATCGACCCGGTCGACGTTCTCAATCGGCTGTTCGCCGCATCACCGCTGCCGATCGGCAGCAAACCGGGCAGTGAATACCAGCCGCAAATGGCCCTGATCAGCACGATTCAACAACTTTCAAAAAAGGACCGGCTGTTCCGCCTGAAACTACCGCAGGCGATCAAATTCACCCCGGGCTGTTTTGTCCAGCTTTCCGTCTTCGGCCTCGGCGAGGCTCCCTTTTCCATCACCTCCGCCCCGGACGACGGGCGGGAGATCGAGCTGGTCGTCCGCAAAAGCGGAGCTCTGACTCAGGCCCTGCATCGGAGGGGGACAGTATCGGTATCCGTGGACCTTTCGGCAGCGGTTATCCGATCGATAAAATGCAGGGCAAGGACCTGTTGCTGGTGGCCGGCGGCCGCGGCCTGCTGGCGATCCGCTCGCTGCTGCTGGCCGTCCTCTCGCAGCGAGAAAACTTCGGCCGGGTCACTCTGCTCTGCGGTGCGCGTGATATCGGCGCGCTGCTGTTCCCGGACGACCTGCTCGCCTGGCACCATTCCGGGCTGCTTGATTGCCGGATCACCGTCAAAGATCGGCAGAACTCCTGGGGGGTGCCGGCAGTCGATGTCGGCTACCTGTGCAAAGATCTCGATATCGACCCCCAGCGCACCATCGCCGCCGTCTCCGGTCCGCCGGAAATGTACCGCCAGGTCAACCCGCTGCTGTTCCGCATGGGACTGGACGATGACAGTCTTTACCTGAACCTGGAGCGACACATGAAATGCGGGCTGGGTAAATGCGGCAAATGCCGGATCAACAACATCTGCGTCTGTGAATGCGGACCGATTTTTGCCTACAGCAGTATTAAACACCTGGGCGAGGCGATAGAACGATGAAAGCTAAAATCGGTTTTTTTGATTTCGCCGGCTGCGAAGGCTGCCAACTGACCGTGATGAATCTGGAAGAAGAGTTGCTGCAGGTGCTGCAACTGGTGGAGATTGTCGCGTTCCGTGAAGTCATGGGCGGGAGTGCAACCGCCGCCCGGCTCGATATCGCCTTTGTCGAAGGCAGCATCTGCCGCCCCGGCGACCGGGAACGGCTGCTGAAAATCCGCCGACGCAGCGAAATACTGGTGGCCCTCGGCTCCTGCGCGGACAACGGCGGGGTCAACGCGCTCGGCAGCGATCGTACCCCGGAAGTTCTCTGCCAGCAGGTTTACGGAGCCAATCTGCCGCACCTCTACACCGAACCACCGCAACCGCTGGCCGCCGTAGTGACAGTCGACTACCGGATTCCCGGCTGCCCCATCGACGGTCGGGAGTTTCTTGCCACCCTGCAGGCCCTCCTGTTGCACCAGCAGCCGGAACTACCGAGCTTTTCCGTCTGTGTCGAATGCAAATTGGCCGAATACCCCTGCAGTTTCGATGACGGACAGATCTGTCTGGGACCAATCACCCGGGCCGGCTGTCGGGCGATCTGCGTTGAGGGCGGCAGTTATTGCCGCGGCTGTCGCGGTCTGATCGACAGTCCGCGCACCTCACCCTATCACCGAATCCTGGAAGAGCATGGTTTGAGTGTTGAAGAAATCCTCGACCAGTATCGCACCTTCAATGTCAAAGAGCAGCCGTCATGAAGATCGAACTCGACTATCTGGCCCGCATTGAAGGACACGCTCACCTGGTGGTCGATCAAGAGAAAGGGCAGATCACCCGTTGCCAGCTGCAAGTAGTGGAGACGCCGCGTTTTTTTGAAGCGATGCTGCAAGGGCGCCATTTCAGGGATGTTGCGACCATCGTCGCGCGGGTCTGCGGCGTCTGTTCCATCTCCCATACTCTGGTCTCGCTGATGGCGACGGAAACCGCCCTGCAGATTGAAGTCCCTCCTCAGGCGCAGCTGCTGCGACGGCTGCTCAGTTATGGAGAGATCATCCAGAGCCACCTGCTACAACTCTACTTTATGGCGTTACCCGATTACCTCGGCGTCCCCAGCCTGTTCCACCTGTTGGAAAAACGGCAGCCGCTGGTCGCCCGGGCACTGCGCTTGAAACGTACCGCCAACCGCATCTGCGAGGTGGTCGGCGGACGGCCGATCCACCCGGTCACCACCTGCCTCGGCGGCTTCTCCGCACGGCCGGAAGCGAGCGAGTTGAAAAAACTGCGCCAGGAGCTGGTGGCGGCCCTCCCCGATCTGGAAGCGACCGTGGATCAGTTCGCCGAATTCAGCTATCCGCAATTCAGTCGCCGGCGCGAAGCTCTCTGCCTGCAAGCCGACCACCAGTATCCGCTGCACGGCAGCCGCCTGATGAGCAGCAGCGGCAGCAACTACTCGGTCAGCGACTATCGGCAGCAGCTTGAAGAATACCTGTCCCCCCATTCAACCGCCAAACTGGCCCGCACCGAACGGGGCAGCTACATGGTCGGGCCTCAGGCTCGGCTGCGCAACGGCAGCCGACAACTCTCGTCGATGGGCAGCAAGGTCTGCCAAGCATTGCAACTGAATCCGGCCGGTCTGAACCCGTTTGAAAACCTTAAAGCGCGGCTGGTGGAGGTGATCCACTACACGGAAGAAACCCTGCACGTCGTCGATGAGTTGCTGCTGAGCGGCCTGAACCGAGTCCGGGCCAAAGAGCCGTCGACAACCGGCGGCAACGGCACCGCGGCCATTGAAGCCCCGCGCGGGCTGCTGTTTCACAGCTATCAATATGATAAGCAGGGCCTGCTCAAAACTGCGGATTGCGTCATCCCGACCGCTCAGAATCTGGCGTCGATTGAAGAAGACCTGCAACTGCTGCTGCCGGAACTGCTCGATCAACCCGAACAGCAACTCCGGCAGCGGCTGGAGATGCTGATCCGGGCCTACGACCCCTGCCTGAGCTGTTCGACCCATCTGTTGAAAATCGAACTGGTTTAACCACGTGACAACCCGGCTGATCAGGATTATCGGTATCGGCAACCCGTTGATGGGTGACGACGGTATCGGCATCAGTGTGATTGAGCGGTTACAGAAAGAACCCCTGCCCGCTTCGGTCGAGCTGGTGGATGGCGGCTGCGGCGGGCTGACATTGTTGCAGCTGTTCGACGGCTGTGGGCGACTCATCATTATCGATGCCGCCGACTTCGGTGCGCCGGTCGGCAGCATCAAAACCCTCGACAACCACGAGCTGGATCAGCTGCCGGCAGCGCTGCCCCATCAAGCCAGCCACAACTTCGGCCTGGCGGAGGCCTTGCACACCGCCGAAAAACTGGGCAGCTTGCCCCCATTGACGCTTTTTCTGCTGCAGGTGGCAGCCTGTCGGCCACAGCTCGGCCTGTCGAACCCGGTTGAAAAAGCACTTCCCGGGCTGATAAAAACCCTCCGCCAAATAATCGACCGGCCGGACAGATAAACACCGGAGTCCCCCACCGGGATACCCGATCTTTGCTGCCGGACGCGTATACGCTGGTAACATTGATTGTCTTTTTCCTTCAACCGGTGTATCGTTATCCAGCGTATGGAAACCACTCAATAAACAACGCATTTTGGGATTGAGAATATTAGGAGGACGAACATGTTCGGATTAGGAACTCAGGAACTGCTGATCATGGTCCTGGTGATGATCATCTTCGGGGCCGGGAAACTGCCCCAGGTCGGCAGTGCCCTCGGCAAGGGACTGCGTAACTTCAAAAAAGGTGTCAGCGAAACGGATGAAGACGAGATTGAAGAAGCAAAAGTGGAAGAAATCTCCGAAAAATCCGATGAAGAAAAAAAAGACGATTGAACCGTCGACCGACAGATTGAGACAGAAGGGAGCTCCCGTACGGGGCTCCCTTTTTTTATTCGACCGGCAAGCTTTATTCACCCGCTGACGGCTTATACGGCCGACTTGTCTTTCGACAGCCGCGACTCAAAGCTCCGCTTGTCCACAGCACAGCGATAGGCCTCTTCGGCACTGACCGTACCCTCATCAAGCAGCTTCATCAGGTGGCTGTCCATCAACTGCATCCCCTCTTTACGAGCGGTCTGAATAATCGATGGAATCTGGAAGGTTTTGCCCTCGCGGAT
The DNA here is from genome assembly GCA_013152145.1 of Deltaproteobacteria bacterium. Lineage (GTDB taxonomy): Bacteria > Desulfobacterota > Desulfuromonadia > Desulfuromonadales > Geopsychrobacteraceae > Malonomonas. The sequence goes on along the minus strand of JAADGW010000214.1, from coordinate 6,168 downwards.
CAGGTTTCCGACCGCCGCGTTGCCGAGCATGATTTCCAGCGCCGCCACCCGTCCCTTGCCATCGGCCGTTTTCAGCAGTTGCTGGCAAACCACCCCCTTGAGACTCTCACCCAGCATGGAACGCACCTGTTCCTGTGCATCGGTCGGGAAAACGTCGATAATCCGGTCGATGGTCTTCGGTGCCGAATTGGTGTGCAGAGTCCCGAACACCAGGTGGCCGGTCTCAGCCGCACTCATCGCCAGTTCAATCGTCTCCAGATCACGCATTTCGCCGACCAGGATGATGTCAGGGTCTTCCCGCAGCGCCGCCTTGAGGGCGTTGGCAAAAGAGCGGCTGTGGGTACCGATCTGCCGTTGGTTGAGCAACGACATTTTATTCTGATGGATGAACTCAAGCGGATCTTCGAGGGTCAGGATATGCTCCCGGCGAGTGCTGTTGATCAGGTCGATCATCGCTGCCAGAGTGGTCGACTTGCCGCTGCCGGTCGGCCCGGTGACCAGCACCAACCCCTTGTTGAAGCGAGTCATCTTGCGCACCCCCTCGGGAAGCTTCAGCTGATCGGCGGTGAGAATTTCACTGGGGATGATCCGAAACACCGCCGCCAGGCCGCGGTAGGTATCCAGTATATTGCCGCGAAACCGGGCCAATCCGGGAATCTCGTAGGCAAAATCGAGATCGCGGGTCTCCTCGAACTTCTCAATCTGTTCATCGTCAAGAATTTCGTACAACAGCGCCTTGATCTGATCGTTGCTCAGATCGGGTGATTTGATCCGCACCATCTCACCGTGCAGACGAAAGATCGGTGGCGCACCGGTCGAAATATGCAGATCGCTGGCCCCTTGTTGCTGCATCAGCTTGAAAAGTGCGTTGATTTTTGCCATCATCTCGCTCCTTGTGCCCGAATAATTATTAACAAGCTCTTATTCTGGCAGTAGTCCCCTCAACTGTCAAGCAAACTGGCGAAACGGCCTTGAGCTGAAAAGCGTTGCCGTGCTATCGTGATCCGCGTTGTTACATAGACAGATCAAGTTTATCGGAGGAAATAGATGAGCAAAGCACTAGGACTTATGTCGGGCGGACTCGACAGCACTCTGGCGGCGATGGCGTTGATGCGCCAGGGGATCGAGGTCACCGGGATCTCGTTCGTCACCCCCTTCTTCGGCTCCGGCAAAGCCGAAGCGGCGTCAAAAAAGATCGGTTTTCCGCTGATCGTGCGAAAAATCAGCGATCTCCACCTGGAGATGGTGAAAGCTCCGAAGTTCGGCTATGGTCGCAACATGAACCCCTGTATCGACTGTCACGCGATGATGTTCCGACTGGCCGGCGAGATCATGCAGCGGGAAGGGTTCGATTTTCTGTTTTCCGGTGAGGTGCTCGGCCAGCGACCGATGAGCCAGAATGCCAACGCGCTGCGCTCGGTCGCCAATTATTCCGGCTACCCGGAGCGGGTGCTGCGTCCCCTGTGTGCCCGATTGCTGCCGATTACGCCGATGGAAGAACAGGGCCTGGTCGACCGCGAGCAACTGCTCGATATTCAGGGTCGCTCACGCAGACGCCAGCAGGCACTGGCGGTCGCCTGGGATTTCCCCGATTATCCTTCAAGCGGCGGCGGCTGCCTGCTGACCGAAAAGGGCTTCTCCAACCAGCTGCGCGACCTGCTGCAGCACGACCCGCAGGCCAGCCCCGACGATGTAGAACTGCTCAAAGTCGGACGTCAATTCCGGCTTTCACCGACTGCCAAACTGGTGGTCGGTCGCCATCAGGCCGACAACGACCACATTCACGCACTCGCAAAAGAGCAGCCGAAACTGCGGTGCAGCAGCTTCAATGGTCCCTTGGGCCTGTTCTGCGGAAAGCCGGAACCGCAGGATCTGGAAAAAGCCGCGGCTATCCTCGCCTCCTACGGCAAAGGCAAGGATGAAGCACAGGTCGAGGTCTTGTTCAACAGCCCGGAACAGGAATTTGAGCTGACCGTCGCACCGATGCCTCGGGATCTGTCGCGTGAAATGATGTTGTCATAACGGTACGTAGGGGCGCTGCTTGCCGCGCCCCTACATTAAAAAAGCCCCACCGGGAATCTCCGGTGGGGCTTTTTCGTTTTACCTACAGTAGAACGGTCGGGCTTACATCATGCCGCCCATGCCACCCATACCGCCCATGCCGCCAGGCATTGCCGGCATGGCGTCGCCACCTTCGGACGGTTTGTCGGCGATCATCGCTTCGGTGGTCAGCATCAGACCGGCAACCGAGGCTGCGTTCTGCAGTGCGCTACGGGCCACCTTGGTCGGATCGATGATCCCGGCTTCCAGCAGGTCGCAGTAGTTGTCGGCAGCAGCATCAAAACCGAAGGAACCTTCACCTTTGAGGACCTTGTCAGCAACGATAGCGCCCTCCAGACCGGCATTGATCGCGATCTGGCGCAGCGGAGCCTCCAGGGCACGCACCACCAGGTCACGGCCGAAGATCTGCTCACCGTCCAGTTCAAGAGCTTGCACGTCTTTGAGAATCCGCAGGAAGGCGACACCGCCACCAGGAACGATGCCCTCTTCAACGGCAGCACGGGTTGCGTGCAGAGCATCTTCAACGCGGGCTTTCTTTTCCTTCATTTCGGTTTCCGTCGCGGCACCGACCTTGACCACAGCCACACCGCCGACCAGTTTGGCGAGACGCTCTTGTAACTTCTCGCGGTCATAATCACTGCTGGTCTCTTCGATCTGAGCACGGATCACTTTGACACGGCCTTCGATCTGGGTTTCCTCACCGGCACCGTCAACGATGGTGGTGTTGTCTTTGTCAACAACGATCCGCTTGGCGGTACCGAGCATGTCAACCGTGGCGTTTTCCAGTTTGAAGCCAACCTCTTCAGAGATCAGCTGACCGCCGGTCAGAACGGCGATATCCTCGAGCATCGCCTTACGACGGTCACCGAAACCCGGTGCCTTGACGGCACAGACATTGATGGTACCGCGCAGCTTGTTAACCACCAGTGTCGCCAGTGCTTCGCCGTCGATATCTTCGGCGATGATCATCAGCGGACGACCTTGCTTGGCAACCGGCTCGAGAACCGGCAGCAGATCCTTCATGGTGCTGATCTTCTTGTCGTAGATCAGGATCAGCGCATCTTCCAGCACAGCTTCCATACGCTCGGCATCACTGACAAAGTAAGGAGAGAGGTAGCCGCGATCGAACTGCATTCCCTCAACGGTCTCCAGGCTGGTGTCCATCGACTTGGCTTCCTCGACAGTGATAACACCTTCTTTGCCGACCTTTTCCATGGCCTCGGCGATGATGTTACCGATGGTCTCATCGCTGTTGGCCGAGATGGTACCGACCTGGGCAATTTCCTTGTGATCGGCGACCGGCTTGGACAACGTCTTCAGCGACTCGACACCAACCGCAACCGCCTTGTCGATACCGCGCTTGATCTCCATCGGGTTGTGCCCGGAGGTAACCAGCTTGACACCTTCGCGGTAAATCGCCTGGGCGAGAACCGTCGCCGTGGTGGTCCCGTCACCGGCCACGTCAGAGGTCTTGGAAGCAACTTCCTTGACCAGCTGAGCACCCATATTTTCGAACTTGTCTTCCAGTTCGATCTCCTTGGCAACAGTAACACCGTCCTTGGTGATCACCGGTGCACCGAACGACTTGTCGATAACAACATTACGTCCCTTGGGGCCGAGGGTCACTTTGACCGTATCGGCCAGAGCATTGACACCCTTGAGAATCGCACCGCGTGCTTCTTGGGAAAACTTGATCTCTTTTGCCATAATACTTATATCCTCCGTTTATCTGAGATGACTTAAAATTATTCGCAACTCATTCAGCCAGATGGCCTCGGGGTGCCCACTTCAAGGGTTCATGCGGCCCTTGGAGTGGGCAGCGCGAGGGTATCCACCACGCTGCTGAATAGTTACAATTATTCAACCACGCCGAGGATGTCATCCTCACGCATAATCAGATATTCTTTACCGTCAACCTTGATCTCGCTGCCGGCGTACTTGCCGAACAGAACCAAGTCGCCCTCTTTCACGTCGAGAGGCAGAACTTTACCTTCCGGGGTCACTTTGCCCTTTCCGGCAGCCACAACTTTGCCTTCCTGCGGCTTTTCCTTGGAAACGGTGTCGGGAATGATGATGCCACCGGCGGTGGTGGTTTCCTCTTCGACACGCTCAACGATGATACGATCCTGCAGTGGTCTGATGTTCATTGTTTGATCTCCTTTCGCTTCAATCAATACGTGGGCCCAAAAAGCCTGTGCGGTTTCGACAAAAGACAGAAAGAGACAAGTCACCACCCAAAAGGGAATTTAAGCGGTTATGTCTCTCCGTCGGTTGTTAGCACTCAGCTCTTGAGAGTGCTAACAACGCAGACAATAATAATCGGCCGATGATTATTGTCAAGTCATTTTTTCACCGGAAAATGGCGGTCAGTCGTTGCCGGCAACGGTGATTGCAGCAAGAAATCGATCGGCCAGGGTAAGGGCGATCTTTTCGGCCAATTTGCGCCGTTCAATCGCCAGAGAGGAATAATCATTCTGATAAAAAACTTCGGTCGGAAAGGTCAATTGCAGAACCGCTGCTGAACTCCCCGGCCGATACAGACGAACCCGGCTTCGGGCCTTGATATCGGTCATACTGCTGCCGACCTCTTCAATGTAGGCAAAGATATCTCCCGTCAAATAAGTCCGTGTTGCCAGCCACTCGGCATCAATCCGGGCCAGCCCCGGTTTAAGGATAATAAATTCCATCCCTTGCGGCCCTCCCCGATCGTTGAGACGATCAACAAACAGGTCGAACAGCCCGGCGGAAACCTCATCTGGAACCATGACGGTCTCAAAAGGAACGATGTAGAGCGGCCCGGACGGCAGAACAACCGGTGATTCTGCCGTCGTCAGTGATCGTGAAGACCCGGCACAGGAGCAAAGCAGCAGGCTGAGGCAAAAAATAAGGACGCGGGCCATGGCAAACCTCGGAATGAATTATGAGGGAGGGAGGCAATCGGTCGACGACAACCGTCTCTTGCTTCCCGGTTACTTACAGGGAGCCTAAAGGAGAATCGGGGGACAAAATCCCCGGGGAGAGGGCTCAAGAGGAAAAACAAGTAACCGAAAAACAAGTATTTATGCTAGTTTTAACGAAAATAAAAACAGTTTATTTTCACTAAATCTTTTTACCGTCAATAAATATTAATATTGACATTTTCTACCACGTCCGCTATACGGACAGGATATAAAACCCTTTTCTATTTTCGTACGGCATAAGATTACTATGGAATATGATATCGGTAAAAAAATCAAGGCCCTGCGCAAGGAAAGAAAATTGACCTTGCAGGACGTTGCCACCGAGACCGGCTTTTCTCCGGCGCTGATCTCCCAGATAGAAAACAACAACGTCTCTCCGCCGATCGCGACCCTTTCTAAAATTGCGCGGTTTTTCGACGTCAAGATAAGCTTCTTCTTTGAAGAGGGTGAAGGCGCAACCCGCTACGAAATTGTCCGTAAAAACGAGCGGCGAATCGTCAGCCGGGTGATTTCCAAAGACGGGACGGGACACGGCTACACCTACGAAACCCTCTCCTACCGCAAGAAAAACAAAAAGATGGAACCTTTAACCTTTCCTGCTCACCGTCAACGAACGGGCCCAGGAAGAAACCCTCTACAACCACGAAGGTGAGGAATTCCTGCTGATCCTCGACGGCAGCGCAGAACTGATCCTCGGCGATGAACGCTTCATTCTGGAGGCCGGCGATGCCGCCTATTTCGATTCGACGGTCAAACATCGCTTATTATCCAAGGATGGGGCAACGGTACAAGTACTGGCGGTGGTCACCCGCTGAAGACTGAATCTTATTGCCACCAAGACACCGGAGTTAGTCAAAAGCTTTAACGCAGAGACGGAGAGATGCAGAGAAGATCAAAAACCGAAATCAAACTCTACTTTCAGGTTTAAAGCCTGAACAAAAAGATTTTGACTTTCTCTGCGCCTCTCCGTTAAAAGCCTTTCTTGCTTTTCCTTGGTGCCTTGGTGACAGACATAGCTTCTATATCCACAGCAACAACAGAGAGAGGAATCATCCAATGAGCAGTTTCGACAAAAAAACTCTCGCCGACTGGGAAGCCCGGGCGAAAAAGGAGAAGAAGACCGACGATCTCTCCGATTTCAAATGGG